>CANCRO010000059.1 GCA_947380605.1 Chitinophagaceae bacterium | reverse complement strand
TCCTTAGATTTTTCATAAAAAAGGAGAAAATATTCAAAAAACTTTCGATTTTCCCTTTGCCAATTCAAACCATCCCCTTACCTTTGCACTCCAAATAAAAAAAACGAAAGTTTAAAGTTCTTTAAATATGTCACAGAGAATCAGAATCAAATTACAGTCTTACGATCACAACCTGGTTGATAAGTCAGCTGAGAAAATCGTAAAAACGGTACGCAGTACCGGTGCAGTAGTAACAGGACCTATTCCTTTACCGACGCATAAGAAAATTTTTACTGTATTACGTTCTCCTCACGTTAACAAGAAAGCGCGTGAGCAGTTTCAATTGTGTACACACAAACGTTTGTTAGACATTTACACTAGCAGCAGCCGCACAGTGGATGCACTGAGTAAGTTGGATTTGCCAAGTGGTGTAGATGTTGAGATTAAGGCCTAATGAACCTTCCCGGTGATTCGGGAAAGGCAGAAGGTTAGTTCTTAGAATTAAAATAGTGAACATCTAACTCCGTTATTAACCGGAGCGCTGGATAAAAAATAGATACAATGAAAAGTATTATTGGAAAGAAAATTGGCATGACCAGTGTCTTTGACGCAACAGGTAAGCAAACTGCTGTTACGATCATTGAAGCAGGTCCATGTGTAATCACCCAAAAGAAAACTGTTGAAACAGACGGTTACAATGCACTCCAAATTGCATTCGGTGATAAGAAAGAAAAGCACTCCATCAAGGCTGAAGTAAATCACTTCGCAAAAGCCCAGACATCCCCTAAAAAAGTAGTTAAAGAAATACGCGATTGCGAATTTACCCAAGCGGTAGGTGAATCTATCACTGTTGACATTTTTGCCGAAGGCGACAGTGTTGAAGTGGTTGGTACTACTAAAGGAAAAGGTTTCCAAGGTGTTGTAAAACGTCATGGTTTCCATGGTGTAGGCGGACAGTCTCATGGTCAGCATGATCGTTCTAGAGCTCCAGGGTCTATCGGTAACTCATCTGATGCTTCTAGAGTATTCAAAGGAATGAGAATGGCTGGTCGTATGGGACAAGATAGAGTGAAAATGAAAGGATTGAAAGTGGTAAAAATATTTTCTGAAAAGAATTATATATTAGTTAGTGGTTCTGTACCAGGCCATAACGGTTCAATCGTTTTAATTCAAAAGTAAGTAACCATTGTAGTTGTTTTTAACACTACTTTAATCTGAATAATCATGCAAGTAGATATTTTAAATATAAAAGGCGCTAAAACAGGAAGAACCATTGAGTTACCTGAAGAAATTTTTGGTGCAGAACCTAACAACCATGTTATTTATTTGGCTGTTAAGCAATACTTAGCTGCGCAACGTCAAGGTACGCACAAGGTAAAGACTAGAGCGGAAGCGAATGGTGCATCTAAGAAACTAGTAAAGCAAAAAGGTACTGGTGGTGCTCGTAAAGGTAATTTACGTAGTCCTATTTATAAAGGTGGTGGTACTATTTTTGGACCAAAGCCGCATAGCTATGATTTTAAATTGAACCGCAAGGTGAAAGATTTAGCTAAGATTAGTGCGTTAAGTTACAAGGCAAAAGAAAATGCTATTGTAGTGGTGGAAGATGTAGTGATGGAAACTCCAAAATCAAAGCAATTTGCTGGAATTTTAAAGAGTTTAAAGATCAATGATAAAAAGACATTGTTTGTTTTACCTGAAGATAGTGAGAATGTTTACCTAAGCTTGAGAAATATCCCTTCTGTACAGGGTACTTTATTGAGCGATGTAAATACGTATGATATCGTAAATGCTAGCGTGCTAGTTTTTACTGAAAGTGTAGCAAAGATTTTCACAGAGGAAGAAGCAGTAGCATAAAGTAAATGTGAGCATCAGTTAATTGATTCATTTCAATTTTCAGATTTTCAAATTTTTAAATTTTCAAATTAATTGACATGAAATTGTCTGAAGTTTTAGTAAGGCCGGTATTATCTGAAAAGATAAATAAGCAAACAGAGAAAATGAATCGCTATGCTTTTATCGTAGGCAGAAAAGCGAATAAGATTGAAATAAAAAAGGCGGTAGAGTCATTTTATGGCGTACAGGTAATTGATGTTAACACAGCAGTTATGCCAGGTAAAGCAAAATCAAGAAATACCAAAGCTGGTGTAGTGACAGGTCGCAAGCCTGCTAAGAAAAAAGCCTATGTTACGATAGCAGAAGGCGAATCTATTGATCTTTACGGAACTGTTTAGTATCAAGCGAAAGAGAAAAAAAAGTAATTATTAACGAATGGCATCAGCTGCCGCAAAAGTTGAATAAAAATATAAAAAATGGCACTTAGAAAATACAAACCGACCACAGCAGGTACAAGATGGAGAATTGGTAATGCGTATGCAGAAATTACTACCAACGTTCCTGAAAAATCTTTGCTTGAACCGCAAAAGAATACAGCTGGTCGTAACTCACAAGGTAGAAGATCAATGCGCTATATGGGTGGTGGAAACAAAACCATGTACCGTTTAATTGATTTTAAAAGAGATAAGAAAAATATTCCTGCTGTAGTGAAGAGCATCGAGTATGATCCAAATCGTACTGCATTTATTGCTTTGTTGAATTATGTAGATGGTGAAAAGCGTTATATCATTGCTCCGAATGGTTTGCAAGTTGGCGCTACTGTTTTAAGTGGTGATGATGTAGCTCCAGAATTAGGCAATGCTTTGCAATTAAAATTTATGCCTTTGGGTACCATGGTGCACAATATTGAAATGCAACCAGGCCAGGGTGGTAAATTAGTTCGTAGTGCTGGCGGTAGTGCTCAGTTATCGAATAAGGAAGAAAAATATGGTATTTTAAAAATGCCTAGTGGTGAGTTAAGAAAAGTATTAATCAATTGTTATGCAACCGTAGGTGTGGTAAGTAACAGCGATCATAATTTGGAGAGTGCAGGTAAAGCAGGTAGAAATAGATGGAAAGGTGTTAGACCAAGAACTAGAGCTGTTGCGATGAATCCAGTGGATCATCCGATGGGAGGTGGTGAAGGTAGAGCATCAGGAGGTCACCCACGTAGCCGTACTGGTAAGTATGCAAAAGGACAAGTTACCCGTACAAGAGGTAAAGGATCTGATAAGATGATTATCCAAAGGAAAAACGGAAAGAAAATAAGTAACAAATAATTAATCATTGTTAAAATACTCCGATGAATAATTGGGGGAATCAACAAAAAAAATAACACTATGGCTCGTTCGGTAAAAAAAGGTCCTTATGTAGATGCAAATCTTGAAGAAAAGGTTGCTGCTATTAATGATGGAAAAAACAAAAAAGGGGTAATCAAAACATGGAGTCGTCGTTCTACTATAACGCCTGATTTCGTTGGACATACCTTAGCTGTTCATAATGGAAATAAATTTATTCCTGTTTATGTTACAGAATTTATGGTAGGACATAAATTAGGTGAATTTGCACCGACAAGAAATTTTAGAGGTCACTCAAGTAAAAAGATATCTTAATAAGTAGTGGATAGTTTAGCGTTTGGAATTGAAAAATTTTCAGCGGCAAACAATAGACGATAAACAACAAATACATTTAAAAAATGGAAGCAGTAGCTAAACTTAACGATTATCCAACATCACCACGTAAAATGCGTTTACTGGTTGATTTGATACGTGGAATGGAAGTTGAAAAGGCTTTGGGAGTTTTACAATTCAGTACAAAACATCCGTCTGAACCTTTATTCAAATTATTAAAGAGTGCGATCAATAATTGGGAGCAAAAGAATACAGGAGTAAAACCAGAAGATGCCAAATTGGTGGTTAAGACCATCATGGTGGATTGTGGAAGAGTGATCAAGCGTATGCGTCCCGCACCGCAAGGTCGTGGTTACCGTGTTCGCAAACGTAGCAATCATGTAACCTTAATCGTAGATAGCAAAAGTTAATCAATTAATTAAAACGAATTAATCAACAATATGGGTCAGAAAACAAATCCGATTGGTATCAGACTAGGAATCATCCGTGGATGGGACAGTAATTGGTATGCACACAAAAAAGATTTCGGCAACAAACTAATCGAAGATCATAAGATCAGAACTTATTTGAATGCCCGTATCAACAAAGGTGGTATATCTAAAATCGTAATTGAGCGTACGCTTAACAAACTGATTGTTACTATCCATACTTCTAAGCCAGGTATCATTATTGGTAAAGGTGGAGGAGAGGTTGATAGAATCAAAGAAGAGTTAAAGAAATTGACCGGTAAAGATGATGTTCAAATTAATATTTTGGAAATCCGTCGTCCTGAATTAGATGCACAAATTGTAGCAGATACGATTGCTCGTCAATTGGAAGGAAGGATCAACTTTAAGCGTGCAGTTAAAATGTCAATCGCTTCAGCATTAAGAATGGGAGCTGAGGGAATTAAAGTAAGAGTAGGTGGCCGTTTAGGTGGTGCTGAAATTGCTCGTAGTGAAGAAATTAAACAAGGAAGAACTCCATTGCATACTTTACGTATGGATATAGATTATGCGAATGTATTTGCACAAACTGTTTACGGAAAGATTGGTATTAAAGTTTGGATTTGTAAGGGGGAAGTTTTAGCCAAGAGAGATCTTAACCCTAATATTTTAGCAGGTGGTGGAAAAGAAGGTGCACCAGAAAGAGGAGGATTTGAGAACCGCGGTGGTGGAGATAGAAGAGATGACAGACGTGGTGGTGGTGCTGGTGGAGATAGAAGAGGCGGTGGCCGCAGTGGTGGTGGAGCAGCTGGTGGAGGAAGAAGATAATTAATTTAACCAATGAGAAAATAACGTAGCGACTCGAAAGAGAAAATACGGAATTGAGAATTTTCAAATTATTAGAAATGTTACAACCGAAAAGAGCAAAACATAGAAAGGCACAGAAGGGCCGAATCAGAGAAACAGCAAAAAGGGGTACAACCATTGCGTTTGGTTCATTTGGTTTGAAGGCACTAGAACCTATTTGGTTAACGAACAGGCAGATTGAGAGTGCTCGTCAGGCTATGACGCGTCATATGAAAAGGGAAGGAAATGTTTGGATTAGAATTTTTCCTGACAAGCCGATTACTAAAAAGCCAGCTGAAGTAAGGATGGGTAAAGGTAAAGGTAACCCTGAGTATTGGGCTGCAGTAGTTGAACCAGGTCGCATTTTATTTGAGGCAGATGGTGTTTCATTGCAAACTGCAAAAGAAGCATTTGAATTAGCTGCTCAAAAATTGCCGATTGCAGTTAAGTTTATTGTTAGAAGAGATTATCAAGCATAATGAGCAAATGAGAGAATTGGAAAAGTAGTTCAACAGTAACGTTCAACCTTCCGGTTTTCAAATTTTCAAATTTTCAAATTAGAATACAATGTCAAAGAAAGTAGATTTTTCAACGAGTATTAAAGGATTAGGCAAGGATGAATTGAAAGCTAAAATCGCTGAAGATGAATTACGTCTAAAAAAAGTATCTTTTGCTCACAGTATTACTCCATTGGAGAATCCAGTAAGCATGCGTTTATTACGCAGAGATATTGCCCGTTTAAAAACAGCATTAAGAACTCTAGAACTAGGTTTATAATCAAACCATAAATTTTGCAACAATGAGCGAAGTAGTAACAACAGTTGAAAGAAACTTGCGTAAAACGAAAGCTGGAGTAGTTACCAGTAATAAGGGTGATAAGTCTATCACCGTGAAAGTTGAAAGAAAAGTAAAGCATCCGCTTTATGGTAAATTCGTAAAGAAGTCTACCAAATTTCATGCGCATGATGAAAAGAATGAGTGTAGTATTGGAGATACTGTAAGGATCATGGAAACTCGTCCAATCAGCAAGACCAAGCGCTGGAGACTAGTAGAAGTAATTGAAAAAGTAAAATAATCAATGCAAGCGCTATAAGCGTTTAGCTATAGTAGTTAGTAAGGATTTAAAATACATTCGCTGTTTAAAAAAATAAACAGCATTAAGCTAAAAGCTAAAAAAATGATTCAGCAAGAAAGCAGATTGAACGTAGCAGATAACAGTGGAGCTAAAGAGGTATTGTGTATTCGTGTGTTGGGTAACTCTGGACAAGATTATGCTAAAATTGGCGACAAGATTGTAGTTACTGTAAAAGATGCTACCCCAAATGGTGGTATTAAAAAAGGAACAGTAAGCAAAGCCGTTATTGTAAGAACAGTAAACAAATTACGTCGTAAGGATGGTTCATATATCCGTTTTGATGACAATGCAGTAGTGTTGTTAAACAATTCTGACGAGCCAAGAGGTACACGTATTTTTGGGCCAGTGGCTAGAGAGTTACGTGATAAAGGGTATATGAAGATTATTTCGCTTGCTCCAGAAGTACTGTAAGTGATTAGTCAATTATGAATGGTCTAAAAAGACTGTTTATTTTTCATTGACATATTAAGTTTCAATAAGAAAAAAAGCCGAAGGGCGCAATAATAAAATGAGTACAAGATTTAAACCCAAGTTCAACATTAAAAAAGGCGATAACGTAGTCGTTATTACCGGCGAAGACAAGGATCTTAAAAAGCCTCGTAAAGTGTTGGAAGTGATTTTGGACAAACAACGTGTGTTGGTAGAAGGTGTTAACATCGTAACCAAGCATACAAAACCAACCTCACAAAACACCAAAGGTGGTATCGTTAAAATTGAAGCGCCTATCGCTATTTCCAACGTTATGCTTTGGGATGCAAAAACCGGCGGACCTACTAAAGTTACACGTAGCAGGGAAGAAGGTAAATTAATTAGAGTATCTAAAAAATCAGGGGAGGTTATAAAATAATGAGTACAACAACTTACACTCCAAGGTTAGCAGACAAGTACACCAAAGATGTGGTACCTGCTTTAATGAAAAAGTTCGGTTATAAAACCGTAATGCAAGCACCTAAATTAACCAAGATTTGTTTAAATCGTGGTGTGAATGGCGCTGTTGCAGATAAAAAATTAGTAGACATTGCTGTTGAAGAGTTATCAACGATTACTGGTCAAAAAGCAGTTGCTACTATGAGTAAGAAAGATATCTCCAACTTTAAGTTGCGTAAAGCAATGCCTATTGGGGCAAGAGTTACGCTACGCGGAGTAAAGATGTTTGAATTTCTTGATCGCTTCGTTTCAGTTTCTTTACCACGTGTGCGTGACTTTAAAGGTATCAATGATAAATCATTTGATGGCCGTGGAAATTACACTTTGGGTATCACTGAGCAGATCATTTTTCCTGAGATTGATATTGATAAAGTAAATAAAATTACTGGTATGGATATCACTTTTGTGACTACTGCAGGTACTAACGAAGAGGCATATGAGTTATTGAAGGAATTAGGAATGCCTTTTAAAAACATTAAAAAGTAAATACATAATATAACATGGCAAAAAAATCAATTGAAGCCAGGCAGAGAAAGCGCGAAGTAATGGTCGCTAAGTATGCCGAAAAAAGGGCCGCTTTAAAAGCAGCTGGTGATTATGCTGCTTTGGACTTACTTCCAAAGAATGCATCACCTGTAAGATTAAAAAATCGTTGCAAAATTACTGGTCGTCCTAGAGGTTATATGAGGCATTTCGCTCTTTCCAGAAATATGTTCAGAGACATGGCACTGGAAGGTAAGATACCAGGTGTAACTAAAGCGAGCTGGTAATTCGAAAAGGGTTGGTGAGTCATTCAATTCCCATTTAACCCTATAGAATATCAAGTTTTTGATATCATTGGATATCGCATTGAAATATTTATTAATCAACTAATTGAAATAACAATGGTTACTGATCCGATAGCAGATTTTCTAACAAGAATACGTAACGCCCAAATGGCTAATCATCGTATCGTTGAAATACCTGCTTCCAATTTAAAGAAGCGCATGACTGAAATTTTGTACGATAAGGGTTATATCCTTAAGTATAAATTTGAAGATGATAGCAAACAAGGCATTATCAAAATCGCATTGAAGTATGATGCTACTACCAAATTACCTGTTATACAGAGTTTGGAAAGAGTATCTCGTCCGGGTTTACGTACTTACGCAAAACCAGAAGAGTTTAAGCGTGTGAAAAATGGCTTGGGTATTTCAATCATCTCAACCTCTAAGGGTGTGATGACTGATAAGGAAGCTAAGTCTCAAAATGTAGGTGGCGAAATTTTGTGTAATATTTACTAGTCAATAAGTTCTAGTATAAGTATAAGATACTACATGATTTGTTTATTAAGCCTAAGTCGTGGCTGAACACAAATCAATTTTAAAAATAAATTTAACAATCGACAATGTCTAGAATAGGAAAGAAACCGGTAGAATTTCCAGCAGGAGTTACTATCAAGATTGGTACTGATAACGTAATTACAGTTAAAGGACCTAAGGGAGAATTAAAGCAAGCGGTTGATCGTGATATCAAATTTGAATTGAAAGAGGGATCACTTGAAATACTTCGTCCTACCGATCAAATTCGTCATAAAGCAATGCATGGTTTATACCGTTCATTGGTTAGTAATATGGTGAAAGGTGTAACAGAAGGGTATTCTAAACAATTAGAGTTAGTAGGGGTTGGTTTTAAAGCAGCTTGCCAGGGTAATATCTTGGATCTTGCTTTAGGTTATTCTCACAATATCATTTTTGAAATACCAAAGGAATTGACCGTAGCTACTTCACAAGAAAAAGGACAAAATCCTATTATTTCTTTAGGAAGTGTAGACAAGCAATTACTTGGACAAGTTTGTGCTAAAATCCGCGGATTACGTAAGCCTGAACCATACAAAGGAAAGGGTGTCAAATTTAAGGATGAAGTATTAAGAAGAAAAGCTGGTAAGTCAGCTGGTAAATAATTAACTTCTTAAAAGTTAAGGTAGCAATCGAAATTAATAAATTAAGTATTCCATCGCCGAATGGTGTTTGGGTCAAAAAATAAGAATATGAATAACAAATCAAGTGCAAGGCAAAAAATTAAATTCCGTATCCGTAAAAAGGTTAACGGAGTTGCTGCTAAACCAAGGTTAAGTGTTTACAGAAGCAATGCTGAAATCTATGCGCAATTGATCAATGATGAGAATGGTTTTACCCTTGCATCTGTTTCTTCGAGGGATAAGGATATTCTTGCTCAAAAAGTAAATAAGACAGAAAAGAGCAAACTAGTTGGAAGTGCAATTGCTAGAAAAGCATCTGAATTAGGTGTTACTACAGTTGTCTTTGACAGAAGTGGTTATATCTACCATGGTCGTGTAAAAGCAGTTGCTGAAGGTGCAAGAGAAGGTGGGTTGCAATTTTAATTTTAAATTTTCTAATAAGAACTATACATGTTAAAAGCAAACGATAACAGAGTTAAAGCGGGAGATCTCGAGTTAAAAGAAAAAGTAGTATCTATTAACCGTGTGGTAAAAACAACGAAAGGTGGACGTGCCTTTAGTTTTTCTGCATTAGTAGTGGTAGGTAATGGTGCAGGGGTTGTTGGACAAGGTTTAGGTAAAGCTAAAGAGGTTCAAGAAGCCATCACCAAGGGTATTGAAGATGCAAAAAAGAATTTGATTAAAGTTCCTGTAAGGCATGGTACTATCCCTCATGATCAGTTAGCTAAAGAAGGCGCTGCAAAGGTTTTTATTAAGCCTGCCGCTCATGGTACGGGTGTTATCGCTGGAGGAAGTATGAGATCAGTATTGGAAGCAGCTGGTATCACGGATGTATTGGCAAAGAGTCTTGGTTCTGCTAATCCACACAACGTGGTAAAGGCAACAGTAAAAGCATTAGCTACACTTCGTGAGCCAATTACAGTTGCAAAAACTCGTCAAATTTCTCTTAAGAAAGTATTCAACGGATAATTGCTTACCTATTTTGACTGAGTCAATTTGGAAATCAATAGTCTATAATAAATAATAATAAAATTCCCTTCGGGGGCATTGGCATGAAAAAGATAAAAGTAACACAAGTTAAAAGTGTAATCGACCGGCCGGAACGCCAGAAGAGAACTATGGTAGCTTTAGGTTTAAACAAAATGAATGCTTCTGTTGAAGTAATGGGAACTCCACAAATTTTAGGAATGGTTCGTAAAGTGAATCATCTAATTAAAGTAGAAGAGTTAGCATAAACATTTTGATCAATAAACCTACTTTTTAAAAGAAGTTTGTTTTATTCTAAAGTTGATCAACTAAATAATTATCAATTTAATTGCGAGGGGTGATACCCCGTAAGTACAAAATCAAGTTAATATGAAATTACATAATTTAAGACCAGCCAAAGGAGCTACTCATAAAGCTAAACGTATTGGACGTGGTGAAGCAAGTGGTAAAGGTGGAACTTCTACTAAAGGTAATAAAGGTGGTCAAAGTCGTGCAGGTTATAAGAGCAAAATGGGTTTTGAAGGTGGTCAGATGCCTATTCAACGCCGTATTCCAAAGCGTGGATTTAAAAATATCAACAGAGTTGATTACAAAGTTATCAATATTGGTCAGGTAGATCATTACGCTGAAAAATACAGCATTACTGAATTTACGCTGGAGAACTTGTACATTAATGGTTTAATTAACCAGAATGACAATGTGAAAATTTTAGGTGTTGGAGAATTAAAAGGCAAATTCAGCTTTAAAGTGAATGCCGTGAGTGCTACCGCTAAGGCTGCTATCGAAGCGGCTGGAGGTTCAGTTGAAATAGTTAAATAATTTTCCGATATTTACAGACGCGATCCTGCTTGCCATTTATGGGCCGGTATGAAAAGCGTCTTTTTTAGTTTAACGCAAACATTTAAATCTTTTCAAGTCTGTGAAGAAGTTCATTAAAACACTAAAAAACATCTGGAGCATTGAAGAGCTACGGAATAAAATATTATTCACTTTATTGTTGATTTTTATTTACCGTGTTGGTTCTTATATTGTACTTCCAGGTATTGATCCTAATAAATTGGCCAATTTAACCGAAAGTACCAAGAGTGGTATGTTAGGTTTGTTGGATGCTTTTGTTGGAGGAGCTTTTTCTAAAGCGTCTATTTTTGCTTTGGGTATTATGCCGTATATCTCTGCTTCAATTTTTATGCAGTTGATGACTATTTTGGTTCCTCAAATGCAAAAAGTACAAAAGGAAGGAGAGAGTGGAAGAAAAAAAATCAACCAATGGACTCGTTACCTTACCGTTATTGTTACTGCATTTCAAGCGGCAGCTTATATCGGATATCTTAAAAGTCCAGGTAATGCGGAAGCTTTGATTCCTTCTTTTAGCGCCTATTTTGTAGTGTCTACTGTGGTGATTCTTACAGTGGGTACTTTATTTGTAATGTGGTTAGGAGAAAAAATTACCGACAAAGGTTTGGGTAATGGTACTTCTATCATTATTATGATGGGGATTTTAGCTAGACTTCCTCAATCATTTATTCAAGAATGGACTTCTCGCGCTACTCGTGGTGGCGGTGGATTATTAATATTTTTGATAGAAATCGCATTCTTGATTTCTATCATTATGGGTTTAATCATGTTGATTCAAGGAACCAGAAGAGTACCTGTTAATTATGCAAAGCAAATTGTTGGTAATAGACAATTTGGAGGCGCTAGAAACTTTTTACCATTAAAAGTAAATGCTTCAGGAGTTATGCCAATCATCTTTGCACAGGCCATCTTGTTTTTACCAACTATATTTTCAGGATTCACAGGTGGTGGATGGGCTAAATATTTTACCGATCACACCAATGTGATTTATATGGTTGTTTACTCTATTTGTGTAATTGCTTTTACCTTCTTATATACCGCGTTAATCTTTAATCCAAAACAAATGGCAGAAGATTTAAAACGTAGCAATGGTTTCATTCCTGGTGTAAAACCTGGTCAACCAACTGCGGATTATATTGGAACTATTATGGATAGAATTACTTTGCCAGGCGCTATTTTACTAGCCTTTGTAGGTATTTTACCAGGTATTTTCCAATTGGTATTTAAAACTCAACAAGGGTTTGCAAGTTTTTATGGAGGTACCTCTTTATTGATTATGGTAGGAGTTATTCTAGACACTTTGCAGCAAATTGAGACTCAGTTATTGATGCGTCAATATGATGGCTTGATGAATACTGGAAGAATTCAGGGTCGACAAGCTTCTACAACAGCAGTTTAATTGCTTTGCCTTTTAGCTTTGATTGACTAAGCAGTTTTTTATAAAGTCAATTTTACTATAAATATTTAAAAACCCCGACGTAAAAAGTCGGGGTTTATTTTTAAATTTGCTTCATTATGATCCACTACAAATCTAAGGCCGAGATAGAATTAATGAGGGAAAGTAGTTTGCTGGTAAGTAAAACTTTGGCTGAAGTAGCCAAAATAATTCGTCCTGGTATTTCTACTTTGGAGTTGGATAAAATTGCCGAACAATTTATTCGCGATCATGGAGCAACGCCTTCTTTTAAAGGCTATCAAGATTTTCCATTTGCTTGTTGTATCTCAGTAAATGATGCGGTGGTTCACGGATTTCCTACCAAGGATATTTTAAAGGAAGGAGATATTGTTTCTGTTGATGTCGGCGTATATAAAAATAACTTTCATGGTGATAGCGCTTATACTTTTGCGTTAAATGAAATAACCCCTGAAGTAAAGCAATTGCTTAGCATTACTAAATCGTCTCTTTTAAAGGGTATTGAAAAAGCTACGCATGGTAATCGGGTGGGGGACATTTCTTTTGCTGTTCAATTTGCTACAGAAAAGGAGCATGGTTATGGCGTAGTGAGAGAATTGGTAGGTCATGGAATTGGCAGACATTTACATGAGGAACCTCAGGTGCCAAATTATGGAAAAAGAGGGACAGGCGCTAAGTTGAAAGAGGGAATGGTGATTGCTATTGAACCAATGATTAATTTAGGAACAAAGAATATTTTTCATGATAAGGATGGTTGGACCATTCGAACAGAAGATGCACAACCTTCTGCTCATTATGAACACACCATTTGTATTCAGCGAGGAAAAGCAGATGTTTTATCATCTTTTGTTGATATTGAAATTGCAGAAAAAGCGAATCCTTATTTATTTTCTGATTATTAATTTATTCTACTTGGGTATTGAAAATTCTTGATCCCTTTTTTATTTTTTCTCACTACATACTTTATCAATTCCAATTTATTCTGTAAAGTAATCATGGTAAAAAAGCGTTTAGTAGTTATTGGAGGTGGTGCGGCAGGTTTTTTCTGCGCGGTGAATGCTGCCAGGTTATATCCTTCACTAGAAGTAATGATTCTAGAAAAATCAAGTCATTTATTGAGTAAGGTACGTGTGAGTGGTGGCGGTCGATGTAATGTTACCCACGCTTGTTTTAGTATTGCTGAGATGATAAAAAAATATCCTCGAGGGGCTAGTTTTTTAAAAAAAGCTTTCCATCATTTTTTCACTTCTGATACGATTACTTGGTTTAAAGAAAGAGGAGTGGAGATTAAAACAGAACCTGATGGAAGAATGTTTCCCGTATCTAATACTTCACAAACCATTATAGATTGCTTAATGCAAGAGGCTAATCAATACGGAGTTACTATATTGATGAATAGAGAAGTGAAGGAGGTAGCAAAAAAAGAAAATAGTTTTAATCTTTTGTTTTCTAATCATTCAATTATTGAAACAGATTTTCTATGCATTGCTAGTGGAGGTTATCCTAAGTCTTTGCAGTTTGAATGGCTAACAAAAATAGGCCATACTGTGGAGTCTCCTGTCCCATCATTATTCACTTTCAATATGCCAGACAATCCAATTACTGCTCTCATGGGAATTGCTGTAGAAAAAGTGCAGGTAAAGATTAAGGGAAGCAAATTGGTGGAGGATGGTCCAATGTTGATTACCCATTGGGGAATGAGTGGTCCTGCGATTTTAAAATTATCTGCTTGGGGTGCAAGAGAGTTGGCAGCAAAAAATTGGCAATTTGGAATGATTATTAATTGGTTGCCTATCTATACTGAGCAAACATTGAAGGAAAAATTTCAGCAGGTTCGTTTTGATATAGCTGCTCAGAAAATCAGTAATAGAAATCCTTTTTCATTGCCCCAGCGTTTATGGGACTATTTATTACAACAGTCGGGCGTAAACGAAAATATTCGTTGGGCCGATTTGCCCGCTAAGGAACAAAACAAACTCATCAAAAATATTTGTGCCCAAGAGTTTAGTGTGAATGGCAAAACTACTTTTAAAGAGGAGTTTGTTACCTCAGGAGGAATTTCATTAGACGAAGTAGATCATGCAAGCATGCAAAGTAAGATGGTCCCTAATTTGTTTTTTGCTGGGGAAGTTTTAAATATAGACGGCGTAACGGGAGGTTTTAATTTTCAAAATGCTTGGACTACCGCATGGATTGCTGCTCAGGCAATAGGTAGTAATTTATAATTCTTCATTTCTTCTTTCTTTCCAATCTTTTTCTTTTTCATCTCCGCTAGCAAGTGTTGCGGCGGTTATAAAAATGATGATTATTTGTGCGATAAGTGCATAATGACCGTTGTCTTCAAAAAGCCTTAGTGCTTCACTTTTTACATGAAAAAAAATAGCAGTAGATAAAAATAAGGTGAATAAGCCGATGACACACCCCACTAGTAAAAGCGACCTAGCGATTATTCTGGCTACTTTACTTTTAGACAATTTAATTTTATTGGATAAATAATAGTAGGCGGCAAAAAAGAGTAAATAAGGAATAGCGGTAATGGTATATTGAAAAAAGAGATCGAATCCTGGAATATAAAATACCGTAATCGAGAACAGTCGAAATACAAAAAAGAATAGGGCAATTAAAAGAATCAATCCAATAAAGCTCCCTATTATTAACAGCATTAAACGGGAATATTTCTGAAAATTATCCATGTAACAAAGGTAATTCAATCCAACCACTCACCCTTAGGATTTAAATAAACTGTTTATGAAAATGAAGGGTAGGGATAAAAAAATCCCACTGCTTTCGCAATGGGATTATATTCATTTACTGTGAAAGATAATTAAGCAGTTGGTTCAGCATCGTCTGCTTTATCCATTTTTGCTTTCAAACCAGCTAAAACACCTAGATCACCTAAGGTTGATTTTTCTACTTTACTTTGTAGATTTTTTACAGCCTTTTTGGTAACTTCTGCTTCTGCTTTCTTTTCTTTAACAACAGCTTGTTTTTCTTCTTCGATTACTTGTTCCCATAAACGAGTATGGCTAAGTACGATGCGCTTATCATTACGGTCAAATTCAATTACCATAAATTTAGCGATTTCATCAGCACCAATACTCTTACCATCTTCTTTTGCAAGGTGACGGTTAGGGGCAAATCCTTCTAGTCCATAAGGCAATTGAATTACTGCACCTTTATCATCTTTTTTGGTAACAGTTCCTTCATGTATACTTCCTACAGGGAAACTAGCCTCTAAAGAATTCCATGGGTCTTCTTCAATTTGTTTATGTCCTAACTGAAGTTTGCGTCCTTCTTTATCGATGTTCATAATGATTACATCAATTGATTCGCCCACTTTAGTGTATTCGTTAGGGTTATTGAAGCGTTTCAACCAGCTTAAATCACTGATATGAATCATTCCACCAATACCAGTTGCTAATTCAACAAATACGCCATAAGGAGTAATGTTTTTAACCGTACCAGCATGTTTGCTATTTTCAGGGAACTTCACATCAATTTCACTCCATGGGTCATTCGCCATTTGCTTAATAGAAAGACTCATCTTACGAGTGTCTTTATCTAAGGTTACAATTTTAGCTTCGTACTCATCATTTAATTTGAAGAATTCTTTTGCATTAATAGGAGTGTTAGCCCAAGTAATTTCGCTTACATGAACCAAACCTTCTACACCAGGCATAATTTCTAAGAAAGCACCGTAGTCTTCAATATTCACTACTTTACCTTTAACTACTTCACCTTCTTTGATGGTTTCGCTTAGGGTATCCCAAGGATGAGGCGTTAATTGTTTAAGACCAAGACTGATACGTTTTTTATCATCATCAAAATCTAAAACAACTACATTTAATTTTTGATCCATCTTCAACACTTCTGTTGGATGGTTGATACGTCCCCATGAAATATCAGTAATGTATAACAAGCCATCTAGGCCGCCCAAATCAAGAAACGCACCGAAGTCGGTAATGTTTTTGATAGTTCCTTCCAATACTTGTCCTTTTTCCAATTTACCGATGATCTCAGCACGTTGTGCTTCGATATCACTTTCAATAAGGGCTTTATGAGATACAACTGCATTCTTAATGGTCTCATTAATTTTAACCACTTTGAATTCCATTGTTTTACCAACAAACTGATCGTAATCTGTAACTGGTTTAACGTCGATTTGGCTACCTGGTAAAAATGTCTCCATACCAAATACATCCACAATAAGACCGCCTTTAGTTTTGCTGGTAACAATACCAGTAACAATTTCGCCAGTTTTGTGCAATTCCATAATTCTTTCCCAAGCTCTGCTAGTACGTGCTTGTTTGCGACTAAGATTAAGGTTACCGTCTCTGTCTTCTTTTTCTACCACCATTACCTCAATAACATCACCTACTTTTAATCCGCCTGGAATGTCTCTGAATTCATTCAAAGAAATTAAACCATCACTTTTAAAACCGATGTTTACAACAGCATCTGTTTTAGTGATTGCCTCAATAGTAGCTTGGATCATTTCGCCATCGTTGATCTGCTTGAACGTGTTGTCATACACAGTGTCATACTTGGCTTTTTCTTCTTTGTTGTAACTTGAAACGTTACGTTTGTCAACACTCCAATCAAAATCGTCATGAGCAGTAACTACTCTTGGAACGTAAGGAGCTTTTTCAGGCACATTTGTTACCGCAGCAGTTTCAGTACCTTCATTGGTAGCTGACCCTTCCTGTGCATCTGCGTTTAGTTGTTTAAAATGGTTAAATGACATAATATAAATCCCGGTTTTTTAACGGGACGGCAAAGGTAAGAATTTTCAG
>CANCRO010000058.1 GCA_947380605.1 Chitinophagaceae bacterium | reverse complement strand
TATACTTACAATATCAATGGAGGAGTTTTTCAAGCTGCCAATACCTTTACTAATTTAATCGCAGGTACTTATAATATAGTAGTAAAAGACATTAAAGCATGTAATATTTCAAAAAGTATTACAATTACACAGCCTACAATAATTACAAGCGATAGATTTAAAATAAGAGTTTATCCAAATCCTTCAAGCACTTACTTTACAGTAAGTATCCGTTATCATGGAATAGAAAAAGTACAATTAATTGTAAGTAATATTCAAGGAAATATAATGTATACTACCACAGGAACAACCGATATGCAATATAAATTTGGAGGTAGTTTTATAACAGGTACATACTATGTAAAAACAATCATTGCAGGAAAAATAAACATCATAAAGGTTATAAAAACTTAATTAAAATAAAAAATCCGGTTTACTAAAACCGGATTTTTTATTATTAAAATTGAAAAAAAATTAAGAATAGATACACTGCAATTTTTCAACAATACGATTAGCCGATTGTCCATCCCAAAGTTCAGGTATAGAAGCTTTTTTCCAATTTCCAGCAATAATATCATTCAAACAAAACTCCAATTGATTCAAATCATCCCCCACTAGAATATTAGTACCCTGTGTAACAGTTTCTGGTCGTTCGGTAGAATTACGTAAAGTAATACAAGGAATATTTAGTAAAGTAGCTTCTTCAGTTATACCGCCAGAGTCAGTTATAATGCCTTTAGAAAATTTCACTAGATAAATAAATTCTAAATACCCTTGCGGATCAATTAAAATGAAGTGGGCAGTATTGATATGATGAGATTCCATTATTTTTTTTGTACGAGGATGAACTGGAAAAATAATCGGAACACCTTTACATGATTTGATAATTGATTCAAATAGTTTAATTAACTTTTCTGGATTATCTACATTAGAAGGACGGTGTAATGTGAGTAAAAAGTAATTGTTTTTGTGTAAATTAAAAGTATCCCAAAAATCGGGTTTTCGAATTCGAGTAAGATTACTAAGAAGCGTATCAATCATAGTATTACCCACAAAATGTATACTATCTTTTGAAACATTATTTAGAAGTAAATTGTCATTTGCCGTTAATGTAGTTGTGAAATGATGATCGCAAATAGAATCTGTAAGAATTCGATTTATTTCCTCAGGCATTGACTTGTCACCAGAACGAATACCCGATTCGACATGAACGACATCAATATTTAATTTCTTTGCAGTCAAGGTACAAGCCATTGTTGAAGTTACGTCACCCACTACCAATACAAGGTCAGGAGTAAATTGAAGTAAATCATTTTCGAACCTTACCATAATGGAAGCCGTTTGCTCTGCTTGAGACCCCCCTCCACAAGCTAAATTACAATCAGGATCAGGAATACACAACTGAGTAAAAAAATCGCCGCTCATTTTTTTATCATAATGTTGTCCAGTATGAACTAGACGGTAGTGTAAGTTTTTATTAAGTAATTGAGCTTTTTTAATACTTAAAATAATAGGAGCAATTTTAATAAAATTAGGACGAGCACCAGCTACCAGAGTAATGAACATAATAATAAATCAGTTAAAATATTTCAAAAAAAGCGATTATACAAAAGGTCAAATTTTTTCATGAAAATTAGATAAATGAATTTCGAATTCCCGATCAAATAACGTTTCCACATTCGTCGAGGTTCTTGCAAAAACCTATAAAAAAACTCTAATCCACAGTTTTGCATCCAGATTGGGGCACGTTTAGTGATGCCTGCAATGATATCAAAGGTGCCACCGACACCCATGGTGAAATTTACTTTAGACAAAGTATGTCTATAAGTAAACATGAAATTCTCCTTCTTTGGAGACGAAATAGCAACAAATAATAATTGAGCACCACTATTTGAAATTTCTAAAGCAACCGATTCTTCTTCTTCAACAGAAAAATATCCATTTCGATAACCTGCAATAATATTAGATCCATATTGTAGAGAATAAATAGAAACAACTTTTTTAACAATCTCTTCTTTACCTCCCAAAAAGAAACATTTATAATTTTTAAAAGAAGCTTGTAAAACCAAAGCTTGCATCAAATCTGCTCCTGCGACTCTTTCAGGAACATGAAAACCTAAAAAACGAGAAGCCCAAACAATAGACTGACCATCAGCATTAATAATATCACAACTAATAACACTTTGTTTTAATTGATGATCTGTTTGCATAGAAACTACCTTCCCAGCATTTAAAACAACATGATTGATCTTTTGATTAGATTGTATAGCCTCATCTATAAGAGAAATAGTTTCCTTCATAGTCAAGGCGTCTAATGGAATACCCAAAAAATTAAATCGATGCGTATAAATCAAAAATAAAAATGATAAAAATTAACAAGTAAGATTCTTTTCAAAAAAAAGAGATGGTTTATTGAGAAATAAAATACTAAATGAATAAAACATCCATGCTTGAGACCAGCGCATATAAGAGATTTTAGAAGAAAAATATTTATTAATTTGATAATAGAAATAACCTCTTTTAGATTGCATATGATCAATAGTCCAGTTCAATACATTGTTAACCAATGGAACATAGGCTTCAAACAAATTCAAATGATCTAAAGTGACCAATAATTGAGCAGCAGAATGAATATCGATAGGGTAAATAGAATTATGGTAATACTTAGCAATTCCATTTTTTAAAAAGAATGAATCAATATAAAATGAAAACCCTTTTTCTAAATGAATAGAATAACTAAAATCATTACTAAATTTCATATAATCAGCAATGCACTCAAGATTATACCCCGTATGGAAATTATCAATCCATTGATGATAAGGAAGAATTCCATATGTCCATGAACCATCCAAATTTTGCCTTTCACAACAAAAATCAACTACTCTCTTTGCCTCCTGAATTAACAGAATTTCGTTAGTAAAAGTAAAAACCCTTGATAACAATTTTGCGCCTAACAATGAAGCATTAAAGACAACCGATTTATCAATAGGTGAATAGGAAAAAGAAAAATTACCCTTTGAATCGTAAGTCCGATTAAGATCTTTTAAAATAAATTGACAAGTACTTCTAGCCGCTTCAAGTAATTTTATATCGTTGGTTATTAAATAGGCATCTAATAATGCATTCGCAACGAAAGAAGAGGCAACAATCGTAGGAGTATTAATAGGTTGAGTAAAGGCTCTAGCTTCCCAATCGAAATTATAACCCCAGCAAGATCCAGAATAACCTAAAGAACTATTACCCAGTATAGTATCAATAAAAAAATTAATCTTACTTAACTTTTTTTTAGAGGGACAAATAGTATATAAATTACAGTAAGCAGATAAAAATAACGCTAGAGCTTTAGAATTATACTCTTTTTTAATACCAAATAGTCCTCTTAAATTGAATGGAGCTCTTTTAAAAAATTGAATCCATAATAACTTAAACAAATGACTATTTTTTAAAAAAGGAAATAACTTAAAAAGTATACTATTTAATCCATCAAAAGGGTCATAACCCTTAAAATTTTCATTTTCACAATAAATCTCTAATTTATAAAAAGAGTTATAAAAATTATTAGGAATAAATTACATTATTAATAAGCTGAGAATAATAGTTACGATAATCATTACTAATTATATCCATTTGAGTAGATGAAAAAAAAGAGTCTATATTTTTTTTAGATAATAGCTTAATCGTTTGATTATAAAAATCATTCATATCTCTATTTTTAAATAATAAAGTATTCGTGGGTCGATCAATAACATCGGATGCAAGCACAGGCTTATTTAAATAAATTGCCTCACGAATAGTCACCGCATCACCATCAGCATTAGTAGGTCTAAGAACAATATCAGATTGTTCAATCACTCTAACAAAGGAAAACTCCCCATTGATTAATAAAAAATTGTGCTGTAAACCTAAATCAATAATTAATTTTTGATAAATAGCAAACCTATCTTGACAGTTTTCAAGTGAGGATACAATAAAAATAAAACTAATAGGGAAATAATTATTTAATAAAAGTTTAGCTAATTGAATACACATATCGAGACCATATAAATCTTGATTATTTAAGATATTTAATCGAGAAGCATTAGCACAAAAAATCGTATGACCTGATTTTTTTGACTCAAAAAACCATGTCAATATAAATTCGGGCAAAACTGATTCAGTAGTCATCAATGGAGGAATAAAAGCATGCTTAACTATACATTTATTTATAGGAAGAGCTAACTTTTTTAAAATATAGGGATTAACAACTATAATTTGATTACATAGATTTAAGAAATAACAATCAACTTTCAATAAAAAGAAATTATTGACTTTACTATATCCATGAACAGTAATAATAATTTTTTTTGACAATAATTTACCAACAATAATATGAAATTTCCTTAATGCTGATCCCCCAGTTTGAATAAATAAAACATCAGCAGAAAATATTTTATTTAAATAGACAAATGGATTGAAGCTTTTAATACTAAATACATTTTTTTTAACAACACTAGCTTCATCAATAAAATCAATCTGAAAATCTTCCTTTATAAGATGATTCAACCTAGCTAAATGAACACTAATTCCACCTGCAGGTGGAGGTAAAGGACCAAATAATAAAACTTTTTTCTTATTTGTTAAAACTGATTTGACCAAAATAAATGATTTAAGAAAAGTGTTTAATAACTAAACTAAATTTTTGTGAATGGGAATAGGTTAAATCTTCCAATGTAGAATAATTGATAAAAAAGTCAGTATCTTTTCCAACCATATTAGAAAATTTAGTTTGTAAAATTTTGAGATGAGTATCATTAAATCCTGAAGAAATAACTAATTTAATTTCAAGAGGAGCATTTAATGAATATTGATGAACCTGTGCCATTTCTAAAAAAGGAATACCTTTAAAAGCATGGTCGATACATGCTACACTACTTCCATCTTTTAAATCAATATTTACACCAGCCCTACCCTGAATTGAATGAATATCAGGAGAAACGATATTTATTAAAAAATCGGAACTATTTAAATTTACAATATCATCTACCTGGTATCTAATTAGCGGGAAACTCTTATTGGTTAATGAAGTAGAAATAACATGAGAGGGATAAAACTCATTAATAGAATATAATGGAAGAGGATAATATTGATTATGTTTATTTTGTACCAAACCAATAGTCCTTTCTCCATTTCCATACCAATCATGAATTTTAGTTTGTAAAAAGGGTTCTATAAAATCACGTTGAAAATCGTAGAGCATCTCAGAAGAAGTAAAGGAAATTGGAATATTTAATAAAAATCCTTTTTTTTTAAGTTCAAAACAAAATTTATATAAAAGACTTGGAAAAGCTTCAACTGCTATCGGAGAAAATTTTTTAATTAAATTATAGTAAAAATCAATGGTATTGGAATTAATGTTACTACTAGAAATATACAATATATTAGAAGACTTATTCAATCGATAAGTTGAATTTTTATCCAATGCACCTCGAATAGAAAGTAATGGATTGCCCAATTGATAGTTATATGAAGATCGATAATTTCTTAAGTGGGCTTGTTCAGTCAAAACATTAAAGTAGGAACGATACACATTTAATGGTGAACCAGTAGTACCACTAGTATAACCAATAGATTGAGTACATTTTAACCCATGATTAATCAAATGGAAATTTGAACGAACATCTTTTTTGTTTATTATAGGAAGCTTTTTTAAATCAGAAATATCCTTAATAGTTGAATGGGAGATACCATGAAGCTGATACAAATTTTTATAAAATTTAGAATACTTAAAAACAAATTTAAATAAACTCAAAAAGGATTGATTATATAAAGAAAGTAATTCATTAGAGTTTAATTCCCTTAATTTAAATAAAGATTTAGAAATTTTATTCGTAATGATATTATTTTTTATATGATAAGAAAAAATGTCATTCATATTATTGGGTCAACAATTTCTTATTTGAAGAAATTTCCTTTTGAAAATCATTTTGCAAAGAGGTAATTAGTAAACAAATCAAAATAACTATTACTATTCTAATTCTTGAATCGTCAAAAGAATAAACTGTATAAAAACCCACTAACCAACTTGAAAATGCTGAGATAATTAAAACAACATTAATATCCTTAGACTTTCGAAAATAGTTGAAAGCTAAAAAAATAGGGAATAACATAAAAGTGATAACTAAAATAAATCCTACGATACCAAATTCAGTCAAAATTTTCAAATAGCCACTTTCTGGATGAGAAAAATAAGTGATTCGATTGTCTGAACTCCAAAATTGATCCGGATTATGAACTGATACATAATTTGAATAATTGCCAATTCCAATTCCAAAAAATGGGTGCTGATTAAATATATTAAGTGCATCTTGCCAAATAGATATCCTAAAATCATAGGCATCTCCGACAGAAGAACGCTGGAACATTGAAAAGCTCTCAGAAAAATAATAAACTACAACGGAAAGTAAAAGAATAACAATAATAGAAACAATTTTAAATTGATTATTCGAAAAAATTATAAAAATAAAAAAACCAACACACCAACCTCCTAAACCAGCCCTTCCCCCAGTAAATAATAAAGCTATCAATGAAAGACAAACGAAAAGTAAATTAACTATGGGTAAATGACTAGTGTTTTTACCCTTTATCAAGAATAAGAAACTAGTCGCTGAAAGAAACTGTGCATATTTTTGAGGATCTTGAAAGAAACTAGGATATCTAATCACATCTAAAACCAATACATTACTATTTAAAGATTTTTCAAGAGAAAAATTTACTCCAAATATAAACTGACACAATAAAAAAAATAAAGAAAAAACTAAAGTAACCTTTAGTGCATTTATAACAGAATGATAAAATTCTATATTTCCGAAACACTCACTCACTACAATTTTAGCGAAAGCAAAAATACAGCTATACTGTATGATTGCTATTGATGTTTCATTTGTTAAAGTAGCAGCATTGAATGCACCAATTATTGATACTAAGATTAATGAAATAAATAAAAAAAAATATAAGCCCCCATTAGGAACTTCAACATTTTTTGATTTATAAAAAAAAAGATAAAACAAAAAAGTTAAACATTCAAAAGTAGTTATATTACCAAAATATGGGAAAATATCAATTGACAAAAATGGAAGAGTAAAAATTATGAATAGTATAAAACCCTTGTTTTTGTCAGATTTGGTAAATAACATTTGAAAAATAAACAATGAAAAAACCAATAAAACTAGCGCTATTAAATAATTTTTTTGCATCAAATATCCTTAGTATATAAAGAATTAACTACCTCTACCCTATTTAATAAAAAAATTGGTGAAATAGCTTGATTAAAAATGGCTTCGCCAATCTCAACTACAGTTTTAAAAAAAAAGAAAAAATAATAAGAATAGTTACTGAAATATTATACTCCAATCGAGATTGAATTATTAATTTTCTTAGCTTTTAATTTATCTCCATAAGTATAACCATAACCAAATCCATAAGTATTTTTTAAATAGCCTCTTTTTTTAACTCCATTAAAAATAATTGCAGGATTATTAAGGGGATTTACCGAATTATTTTCATCGAATCTTTTCAATAGAATTTTGGGAGTAAACTTATGTCTAACTACATATAATGTAGTATCACAACTAGCGGATAGAATATGGGCATCAGTAACTAAAACTATTGGTGCGGTGTCTATGATTACAATATCAAAACGTTTACTCAAAAAAGTAATCATCTGCTCTATGAGTCCGTTTTCTAATAAATGAGAAGGATCACTTTCATCTTTACCAGAAGATACAAAAAATAAATTATCATAATTAGCAACTGGGTTAACAATTTCTTGAAGATGCTGATTTCCAATTAAATAATCATTTACTCCTTTTTCAATTTGTTTGCCCAATATTTTACTAAGAGAACCATTATGTAAGTCAAGATCAACTAAAGCTACTTTTTTACCAGTAAGAGAAAAGCTGATAGCCAAATTCGCTGCAACAAAACTTTTACCCTCACCGGATATACTAGAAGTAAGTAATATCTTATTATGGGAAGAATTAATTCCAAGGTATTGTAATGAAAATCGAATTTTTCTAAACTCCTCTGCTATAAAACTTCTGATACCCGATTTAATTAATAATTGATTTTTATATTTATTGAATACCAATTCACCAATAATGGGAATAGTAGTCAGTGATTCAATTTCTTGTCTGTACAAAATAGTAGAACTTAAAATTTCCACAGTATTAACAAGTGTAATAGGTAAACCTAAAGCTGCAATCAAAATAGTAGCAAAAATAATTAGTTTATTAGGGCTCACTGGATCGTTGGAAGATTGAGCAGTATTGATGATTCTACTATCTGAAAGATTAGAAGAATAGGACAACTCACTCTCCTCTCTTTTTTGAAGTAAAAATGAATAAATTCCACTTTTAATACTTTGATCTCTACTAATTTCAAGTAATTGTCTTTCCTTTACAGGAATAGAATGCAATAAATTATTATAATGACTATTATTATCATCTAAAGTATTCTTATTAGTTTCTAAGTTTTTTCGCTGACTTTGAATATTATCGATAATATTTGGTTTAATCTTATTAATCTGGTCAGTAAGGGATACTAATAATGGATTATTTTCTGCAACAGTTTTCTTCAACTTTTCACGTTCAAGTTCAGCAGTATTTAAATTATTTAATAACTGAGACAAAGTAGGATCACTAACACCTAATGAGGAAGGAGATATACCCACATTACTATTACTAGTCAAAATATGATGCTCTAATTGATTAATAACAGATAATTGCATGTTAACATCAGTTAACTTCTGGTCATTTTTACTAACATTTTGTAAAAATAATTGGCCTTGAGCACTAATATCAACCGCTTGACTTCCTGCTTTATACTGCTGAATTTTTTGTTCAATATTATTAAGGTCAGCCCCCACTATATTGAGTCTTTGTTCAATAAGAGAGAGTGTTTTTTTTGCTATTGAATTTTTTTCATTGACAGATTCATAATTATAAGCAGTAATCAGTTCATTTAAAACATCTTCTGCCAAATTTGTTTTAAAATCTCTATAACTTAAATTAATTACACTTGACAACTTATTGGAAGCGGTAACTTTAAGATTAGCAAGTAACTGTTTAGAGACATCTTTTATTTCTAGAAGTTGAAAAAAATAGGGATATTTCTCAATTGAAAACTTATACTTATCATTAGGAATAAATTTCAATGTCCCATAGGATGTATTAATCCATTCATTCAACTTTCCTACTGGATGATTATTTAAAAAAACAATATTCTTTACTTCATCATAATTAAAGTAAATTTTTTCATCTGTTTTACTAATTAAACTAGGGTTATATACTTCAATTATAAGTGGGGATTGCTGGTAAGCAGATTTGAAATTGTATTTATCTTCCTGAAAAATAGGTGCGTATAATTTTAATTTATTAACTACATTATCAAGAAGTTTTCTAGATTGTAAAACTTCTACTTCATTCTCAATGATTTTTTTCGAATTAATCATATTGAGTGATTCCATCATCTTTGAATCATCATTGCCTTTTTTCTCATCTTTTATAATAATAGATGCAGTTGCTTCAAATTTAGGAGATGTATAAATTAAAAATACATAACCAATTCCTGAAGACAGGATAAGGAAAATTAGAAATATAGGCCAGTAGGCAATATATCTAGTTATCGACTTAACCAATAGACTCTCTTGTTGTAGAATCGTTATTTTTTTTGAATACTTTTCCATATTATTTAAAAATTCTATCTAAAACGATGACTATTACTGATAATCCAGATAATATTGCAGGTAAAATTTGACGACCTCTACCAACACTTGCCACCTTATCCTTATTAGGTTCTACATATACTACATCATTAGGAAGTAAATAATAATAAGGGGAGGTAAGAAAATCTTTTGAGTTAAGATCTACATGCTTTATTTTTCTATATAAACCTGTTTCACGAATTACTAATACATTGTCCTTTTTACCATAAATGGTAATATCGCCTGCAAGCCCAAGGGCCTTTAATAAAGATATCTTTTCACTCGGAACAGTAATCACCGTCGGATGACCGACCTCTCCTATAACGGTTACTTCAAAATTGAGGTGACGAATATTTACAATCGGATCAATCAATAATTTCTTATCCAATATTATTTGAGTGATGGTAGCTTTTAATTGCTTTTTAGAAATACCTGCAGCTTGAATATTTCCTAGGATAGGTAATTGGATAAGCCCTTCGGAATTTACTAAATAACCTGAAGATTGAGCATTGTAGCCTATGTATGAGGTAGGATTAATCACCGAATTATTAGTTGTATTAAATAATGCAGAAGCTTCGGGATTTAGACTACTGATAGCGATACTTAAGATGTCATTATTTTGAATTAAGTTTTCATTATTGTTTTGTAATTTATAATAACTGGAGTCAATTGCATTATTAAGATAGGCAGTATTTTTAGTACTAACACAAGACATTGAAAATAGGACGAATTGAAATAAAAGTAATAACATTAGAATCGATCTAGCCATACTAGTAAATAATATTTTGTAATGAACAAAAAAGGAAAAAATTTTAGGAGAGCTGAAGGAAGATTAAATAGTATTATTTAATAAATCAAACAGGGGATTAATTCTTAGTAGGAATGAACTTAATAATGAAATGGAAGTAGCGGATTTATAGAAATTCTAAGGTATAAAGGAAAGTATATAAAATAACTCAAAACATATTAAGTAAATTTAATATTTTAAATTGGTAATCCAAATTTCTTCATAAAAAAAGCTAACAAGAACTGATAGGAATTCTTGGATATATATAGTCGAAATTTAATAGGCTATGTAAACATAATTTTAGGAATATAATTTGCAAAAAAAAATCCTCCACAAAAGTGAAGGATCAAATATTTTAGAATTAAACTATGGTTTTACCATTTATCAACTTCTTCAGTACTTCCATTATCAAGCGGTGCCTGAGGAGCTGAATCAACAGTAGAAGAAGGAGCAATTACTTCTTTTTCAGTAGTGATTGCAGCTGAACTATCATTGTCTCCACTATTAGATGGAGCACCTTGGTAAGCACCCTCTTCACCTTCATAAGGATTTTCGTGATTGAAAGCATCAAAATCAAAATCAGGCATCAAGTCAGTCTTCACATAATCGATAGCCTCAGCAAGTCCTTTGATAAATTTATTAAAATCTTCTTTATACAAAAAAATCTTATGCCTATCATAACCCTCAGAGTCAAAACGCTTGCGACTTTCAGTAATAGTTAAATAATAGTCGCTACCACGAGTCTCTCTTACATCAAAAAAGTAAGTCCTACGTTTGCCTGCTCTGATGCGTTTACTATAAACGCTTTCCATTTTTTTGTCATTGTTTTCGTACGCCACAGTTGTAATTTTTTTGGATGAGTGGATGATTTTATAAATAAAATACTTGACAAAGATATAGTTGTTTTTGAAATAGCAAAATAATCAGTCATATTTTAAAAATCCCGGGCTTTTCAAGCTCAAAAATGACTAATTTATACGTAAAATCAGCTGCTGAAAAGGCTAATCAATAGACCTTTCCCCTTCTTGTTGCTGTTGACGAGCATACATTTTAGCATAGAATCCATTGAGCAACAATAAATCAGCATGGGTTCCCTGCTCGATAACTTTACCCTCCTCTAACACGATTATCTTATCGAAATGAAGTAATGAAAAAATACGGTGAGTAATAATGATCGCTGTTTTATCCTTCCACCAAATATTTAGATTATTTAAAATTTCTTTTTCAGTCTTTGCATCGACTGCACTTAAACAATCATCAAAAATAACCATAGAAGGATTCTTTAATAAAGCCCTTGCTATTGAAATACGTTGTTTTTGACCTCCGCTAAGTGTTACACCTCTCTCCCCTATCATAGTTTGATACCCCTCAGCAAATCCTTCAATTTCATTGTGAATTCCTGCAATTTTAGCTGCATGAATCACTTCGGCTATACTAGCCTCATCGACCCCAAAAGCAATATTGTTTTGAACCGTATCACTAAAAAGAAATACATCTTGTGGAACATAACTAATTTGAGCACGTAACCAATGAATATCAATTTTATTAATTGGAACCCCATCATACATCAGTAGACCCTCCTGAGCATCATACATTCGCAATAAAAGTTGAGCAATTGTAGATTTACCAGCTCCAGTTCTTCCAACAATAGCAATTTTTTCCCCTTTGTTAATATCAAGAGAAAAGTCTTTTATAGCATTGATTCCTGTGTGAGAATAAGTGAAATTTATATTTTGAAATTGAATACGCTTATTGATAGAGGGCTTCAATAAAGCAGCTGACTGCTGGATAGAAGGGGTGGTTTGTAAAAATTCATTAATTCTTTTTTGAGAAGCAGCGGCTCTTTGAGTCATACTAGCAGTCCATCCAATTGCACTTACAGGAAAAGTAAGCATCTGTATATATAAAACAAATTCTGCAATAGTGCCAATGCTAGTTCCAGGAACACCATTGATTACATCCATTCCTCCAGCCATAATAGTGATTAACGTACTTAATCCAATTAATAAACCAATACTTGGAAAATAAATTGCCTCCGTCTTCGCTAAAGCAAGTGCGTTTTTTTTGTACAAATCACTATTGATTGAAAAAAAACGAAGCATCGCATTTTCCTGAACAAATGATTTGATCACCCTTATTCCACTGTAAGATTCCTGGGCATTAGAAGTAAGATCACTAAGTAAAGCCTGAATACGCTCACTCTTTTTATTAATAATAATATTTACAAAATAAATGGTGATAGCCAAAAAGGGTAAAGGAGACAAGGCAATTAAGGTTAACTTAGGACTAGCTTGAAACATAAAATAAATACTGAAAATCAATACAGCTGCAAGGTTAATGAAATACATCAAAGCTGGTCCAGTATACATTCTTACCCTACTTACATCTTCGGAGATTCTACTCATCAAATCACCCGTACTATGCGTTTTATAAAAATTGGTATCTAATTGCTGATAATGATTAAAAACCTGATTTTTTTGACTGTATTCAATCAAGCGACTCATTACAATAATCGTTTGACGCATCAAAAACATAAAAAAACCACTTATCAAAGCAATGAATAATAAAAGCGTACTACACCAAAGCACTTTAGTACTTAAGGACAGCGTTTTTAAAGAAGAAATAACCCATTGAACTAATATATCATATTCGACTGTATTGATAGATGAATGAGAAGAAGAACGGGTACTTTTTACAACTAGATTAACAATATATCCAGTTAATTGAGGGGCAAGAATTCGAAAATAATTGGTCAGTAGGATAAAAATGATCCCTAAAAAGAAGCGATACCGGTATTTCCAGAAAAAAGGATTGAGAGATGCCAAATGTTTCATTCATTACAAAAGTAATATAAATAGAAACAAGGATGGACTATCAAGGAAGGAAATATAGAAAATAGAATAATCATTTAAAAGTAAAATTTCATTAACTATACTTCGGAGAAAAAATAGCGTATTTAAATTGGAGTATTTTACGGAGAGGTTTTAATTTAGCCACTAGCCAAGGAAAATAAATATAATTTTTTTTCATTGCCAAATAATCAAATCTATTAGCCCTTATCCTATTTTGAATATTTTTATTACTAATACCCCCTATACGCATTTTAACCATTAACAAAGGGAGATAACAAGTAGATATATTATAATTATACAAATATCGAATCATCAATTCATAATCGGCAGACGAAGAAAAAAAAGAATCATAATCCCCTCCTAATTGAAGGACACTTTTAAAAATATAAAAAGAAGGATGAGCAGGCATCCAACCAAAATTAAAATTAAATCTATTAAAACTTTTACCTTTCCATTGACGAACTACTTTATTTGTATCGTTTCTAGAAATATATTCGATATCACCATAAATAGCCTTAACATTATTTAGCTTAAATGAAGCTACTATTTTACTTACCACGTCATTTGAGGCATAGAGATCATCACTATGTAAAGTACCAATTACATCACCAGAACTCAATTGAATGCCTTTATTAATGGCATGATACATTCCTTCGTCTTTTTCAGATAACCATTTAGTAATAAAAAAATTATACTTTAACAAGATATCCAATGTATTATCAGTAGATCCTCCATCTATTACTATATATTCAATATCTTGATAATCCTGAGCAATAATAGACTGAATACACTGTTCTAAGAATTGAGCAGAATTAAATGTTACCGTAATAATAGAGACCTTCATTAAGAGAAATAGATAAATAATTATTCAGAAAAATAAAATGATCACTTACTCAATTGAACTTTCAAATCTCGATTGATTAAATTGAAAACATTTAATGCAACTAATTGGTGAGCTTTTTCATTAGGATGTCCATCATATTTGGACAATATATAATCGTTTGAACTTTTACCTTTAAAATAATCTAAACAATTAATATAGGAAATAGAGGGGAAATTATCATAAAAGGTTTTAATGACTATATCAGGCTGATAAAATATTTTAGGATACCCAATTAGATTCATTTCAGGAAATTTTAAGACAATTAAATGGCTATTCCTTTTTATTATATCCGCATTTATTTCAGAAAGTAAGCATTTTGAACGTTTCCATGGTACTGTATTTAAAGTATAATCATTTAAAATAAGATCAAATTCACTGTTAGGAATAATCAGACCATATGATTTCAAGTAATTATGAGAATTATATAAAATATAATGTAAAACACTTGAATTATAAACTACTGAATAAATTTTTTGAGGTAAACTCTTTTTCCTATTTAATGTAAAATTGATAGTAGAAAAACTATCTAAACCAATTGTAGAGGATAACTTATACAAATCGCCTCTAGTGGCATTATAGGTATAACCTAATATTACAATATCAGGTTTAAATTTATTTACAAATTGAAAATAAATTTGATTATTATCATAGTTATTAGCGGCGCCTTTTGAAAGATCTAATACATAAATATTATCAAAATGATGATTATTAAATTGTAGTAGTTTTTTTAATTGTTGAGAAAAATTATCTTTAAATTCAATGCCACCTCCATGAATGAAAGAATCACCCAAAACCATTACCCGTAAGTTATTACCGGTAAGATTAATAGCATTATTTTTTAATAATAAAAACTCAGGTGTAATAGTTAAATCAGTTGACATTTTAACTATTTGAGTAGATGCTAAAAGCTTATACTTTTCATCAAGCCGAATCAAAATTTCTCCTGTCATGAAAAGAAAAATTAAAAACAATGAAATCTTCTTACCCTTCATCAATTAAAATTGAAAATACATGAATGTTTTATTACCAGAAGCACCCCAAAGAATAATAGCCCAAAATAAAAATGACAATAGTAGACTTCTTGAATAAAAATGATATTTATTAGTAATAGGAAAAAATTGAAGGGCATGATCTTTGTGTCTTTGAAACCACTCAACCAATAAAACAATTATACAAAAAAAGATAACCACCAAAGTAGATTGAATATTGAAAACAAGCGGAATTTCAAAAACAGTAAAAGAAATAATATGGGAAAAATAAGAAAACGCTTGGGAAAGACTACTGGCTTTAAAAATTAATAGAGAAAACATAACTAAAGAAAATGTCCCTAGCATTTTAACCAACTCAATTGAAGTAGGAAATAACCTATCTTTCAATTTAACCTTAGCCATACGATCTTGCATTACTAAAGGAATAAAATAGCAGCCATGAAGAAAACCGTATAAAATATATGTCCAATTAGGGCCATGCCAAAAACCAACTAAAATAAAATTAATAAGAATAGCAAATACTACTCCTATTTTACCGGTTCTTCTAAAAGTAAAAGAAAGCGGTGTAAATACATATTCAGTCATCCAGGAGGTTAAAGAAATATGCCAGCGCTGCCAAAAATCAGCAATATTTTGAGCGTAAAAAGGAAAATTGAAATTTTTAGTAACATTAAATCCTAAGAGTCTTGAAAATCCAATTGCCATATCCGAATACCCTGAAAAATCAGCGTACAATTGAATCGTATATAAAAAAGAAGCTAATAATAAAGAACTAGCAGGAAGGGTTGGATAATTATCAAAAAGATAATTGGTGATAGCTGCACAATTATCAGCTACCACAAGCTTTTTAAAAAAGCCCCATAAAATCTGCATCGAACCATCTAAGGATTGACTAAAATCAAAGGCTCTTTTTTTTTCTAATTGAGGAATAAAAGAATGGGCAGAATCTATTGGGCCAGATAATAAGGTAGGGAAAAATGATAAATAAGTTAAAAATATGACAGGATCATTGGTAGGCTTTATTTTATCATTATAAATATCTACTAAATATCCAATACCCTTAAAAGTATAAAAACTAATTCCTAGAGGTAATATAATATTGAGGGAATGAAAATTGAAATTAACATTTAAAGAATGAAATAAACCCAATAATGGAAGAATAAAAAAATTATAATATTTAAAAAAAAGTAAAAGGCCAATTCCCTGAAAAATACCAATATAAAGAAGGCTTTTTTGCCATTTTGTATTTTCTGTCTTACTAATATAGATACCTAAATAAAAATAAGCTAAAGAGCTTGTAATTAATAAAAGCAAAAACTTCACATCCCACCAGGCGTAAAAAAAATAACTTGCTAATAATAAAAATATATTCTGAACCTTTACTATTTTATTAAAAACCAACCAATACAACAATATAAATAGGGTAAAGAATAATAAAAAAATGGCAGAATTGAATAGCATTATTTAGAAATATTTAATTAAGTTTTAATTCAATCAATGAGATCAAATTCCCCATATTAGTTAATTTGTTTAATTCTTTCAGTTTGAATTGAATTTTAAAAAACTTTTCGACTTCAGTAATAATAACCATATGGGAAAGTGAATCCCAACCCTCCACATCTTTAGCTGATATGGTATCATTCATCATTAAATTGTCAACTTTTAAAATTGAGGATATAATAATTTTTAATTTTTCTACTATTAAAATTCTTTCCATATAAGTATACCTATTTAAGTGAATAAATTTTATGCTTGAGTAACAGCAACTAAGAAATTGTCTTTTAGCAAGGTTCCCAATACTTTTCTATCAATTTTTCCATTACTATTTAAAGGAAACTCTTTTAAAAAAACAAAAGACTTAGGAATCATATATCCAGGAATCTTAGATTTTAAATAGTCAACTAATGATTC
>CANCRO010000057.1 GCA_947380605.1 Chitinophagaceae bacterium | reverse complement strand
TAGTTTTAATGAAAGAATTTTTTATGAGAACGACTCTGTTAATCTTTTAAATAGTGGTAAAAATTGGTACGGAGAAAGTTTTGATAATAACCACTTATCGCATTCTTTTAAAGTTGAAATTCCAAATCTTGAATTGCAGCAACCTGTGCATATTAGTACCAGCTTGATTGCTAGAAATATTGGTAGCGCTGGAAAATTTGCCTTAAGCATCAATGGACAAACCCCCATCAATATAAACACTGATGCGGTTACTGGAAATTTAATGGACGCCTATGCAAAGCCTGCCTTTTATGAAACAGCTATTAATTCTTCCACTAGTACTATCAATTTAAATTATACTTTTTCAACTGCTACTACTTCCGCGCAGGGTTGGCTAGATTGGTATGAAGTGCAGGGAAGACGTGCACTAATTTTGCCAACACAAAATCAATTGCCATTTAGAGATTGGAACTCTGTAGGACCCAATAAGATAGTAGAATTTGTAATCAATAATACTACAACTGAAACAGAAGTATGGGAGGTGTCTGAACCTTGGCAACCCCTAAAAATGAATTTGTCCATAGCGGGAAGTCAATCGAAATTTATAAATGCGGCTAATGAATTGAAAGAATATTTTGCATTTACAAAAAATGAATTGACGGCTCCTCTTGCAATAGGTAAAATAGCTAACCAAAATTTACACCAATCCTCTTCGGTGGATTACCTAATTATATCGCCTACTATTTTTTTATCTGAAGCACAAAGATTAGCGAGCTTTCATCAACAACAATATCACTATACTGTAAAAGTAGTTTCGGCCGAACAGATATACAACGAATTTGGTGGTGGTAATATTAGTCCGGTTGCTATTCGGAATTTTATTAAAATGTATTATGACAAGGCTAGTAATGATACAACTAAAAGACCTCGGTTTGTATTACTTTTTGGAGCTGGCTCTTTTGCTAGTAAGCATTCAATCAATGATAATAAAAACTTTATACCCTGTTACGAAAGTGATAATTCTTTAGATCCCCTGTCCACTTATACTACGGATGATTTTTACGCTTTGCTAAAAGATGACGATGATTTAAACGCGCTCACAACTTTCGAAAAACTAGACATCGCAGTAGGCAGATTGCCCATCACTACTGCCTATGAAGCAAGAACTATCGTTGATAAAATAATTCATTATCATGCGAAAGAAAGTCTAGGTGATTGGAGAAACAATTTAGTTTTTGTTGCGGATGATAAAGACGGAAATACTTTTTTAAACGATGCGGAAAAATTAAGTAAGAATGCCGCTTCTACCAATTCTCTTTTTAATAGTAGTAAGATATACGTAGATGCCTATCCGCTAAAAACCATATTAGGTAATGCATCCTCACCACTAGTAAACCAAGCGATTATTGAACATTTTTTTACTGGAAATCTGATATTTAATTTTAGTGGGCATGGCAACTTTCAACAACTTTCTGCTTATGCAATTTTATCAAAACAAGAAGCTAAATTATTTAATAACGCCAATAAATTACCTTTACTAATCACCTCTACTTGCGATTTTGTGCCTTACGATGATCCAACAAAAACTTCCTTAGGGTCCTCGCTATTGCTAAATAATAACAATGGGGTCATCGGACTTCTCACTACACCTAGATTAGTGTTTGCTACTAGTAATGAAGTAATACACGAAAATTTTATAAAATTTGCTTTAGAAAAAAACAGCACGGGTAATTATTTATCATTGGGAGAATCTTTTCGTAAAGCGAAAAATTACACTAGTCAAACTTTTTCAGATATCATCAATAAAAGAAAATTTTCCTTAATCGGCGATCCTGGTATACAACTTGCATTTCCAAAATACTCGATCAAAATAACCCATATCAATCAGCATCCAATGGCTGAAAGAGATAGTCTGCAAGCAGGAAAAAAATATGAGTTTACTGGTGAAGTTCAAAACGAGTTGGGTTTATTAAAAGAAGATTTTACAGGAACTGTTTATCCAAAAATATTTGATCTTCCGGCTACAGTCAAAACCTTAGGTAATGATCCAGCCAGTATTGCAACTACCTTTTCTCAGCAAACCAATGTTTTATATAAAGGAAAAGCAACAGTCAACAAAGGGAAATTTACTTTTACTATAACTGTTCCTAAAGACCTGTCATCAAAAGTTGGAAGAGGAAGAATGAGTCTGTATGCTGAAAATGGAATAACTGATGCCAATGGAATAGATAGTTCTTTTTTTATAGGCGGGGTTAGCACCTATTCGATTGCTGATAATAAAGGTCCAGTAATTCAACCCTATCTAAATAATTATCAATTTATTAATGGAGGAACTGTTAATGATTGCGCACTATTATTGGTAAAACTTGCTGATAGTTCTGGTATCAATACTATTGGGAATGGGCTAGGTCATGATATTACCGCCATTATTGACGGAGACGACAAGGCTGTATACCTATTAAATAAATTTTATGAAACTGAATTAGACAGTTATCAACGAGGAAATATTTTATTTCAGCTACCCTCGCTTACCGAAGGAAAGCATCGGATAAAAATAAAGGCTTGGGATAATCAGAATAATTATACAGAAGTGGTACTAGACTTTACTGTGTCTGAAGAAAGACCTTTTAAAATCAGTCACCTCATCAATTATCCGAATCCATTTACTAGTAAAACGAATTTTTCTTTTGAACACAATCAACCCGGCGAATCGCTCCAAGTCTCCATTTTAATCTATAGCATAGAAGGGATGTTAGTACAAAAAATTCAAAAGAATATTCAAAATACTGATAGTAAGGTTAATGAAATTAGTTTGGAGAGTCCTTTTTCTATGGGGGGTAAGCTCAAAAAAGGAATTTACTTTTACCAAATTACTGTAACCAATTCAATGGGGCAGGTAGCTACCGCTTCCCAAAAAATGATGTTTCTTTAATTAGATAATTAGTATTCACTATACCTTTGCTATATACCCTCTTAAGATCCGTATTTATTTATACAGCGTAAATATTAGATAAATTTATAATTACTGGTCCATTTAAACTGATCAAAAATAAAGCCCCCAATCGCATGCAACCTAAATTTCCTAGAAGAAAAAATAATAAAAAAATAATCTAATAGTAAAAGGATTAACTAAATTGAGTGACATTTAAATCTAACATATGTACAATTTAATTTCTCGATCAGTAATCGTATTGCTTTTTTCAGTATGCTCCTTCTTGGGATTTTCCCAACGCCCTGAAAATAACCGTTCAGATTCATCTAGATCAAATAACAATCAAAACGCTGCAAATACAGCTCCAAAAAGTTATAAAGAGGTCATCACCTCCAAAGCTATTTCCACCAAAGGTTTCTTTTTGGTGCATAAAGTAGCTGACAAATACTTCTTTGAAATTCCAGACTCCCTAATTGGAAGAGAAATTTTAGTAGTTAACCGACTTTCTAAAACACAGGTAGGGATGGGTTATGGTGGAGACCAGATTGGTCAAAAAGTTATTCGCTTTGATAAAGGGCCTAAGTTTAAACTTTTTTTACGCACCATATCTTATGCAGTATATGCAAAGGATTCTACCTCTTCTATGTTTTCGGCTGTTAATAATTCCAATGTACAACCAATAGCTGCAGCATTTGATATCAAGGCTTTTTCAAAAGACTCTGCTGGAAGTGTAATTGATATCACCGATTTTATCAATAGCGATAATGAAGTACTCAATTATGGTAGTTCGGCTAAATCAGATTTAAAAATTGGAGCCCTTCAACCAGACAAATCTTTTATCAATAGCGTAAAGTCTTACCCAATCAATATTGAAATTAATACTGAAAAAACTTTTGGCAGAATACCCTCTGCACCTGGTGGTGCTGGTGGTGGAGGTCGTGGTATGGGTGGAAGTGGAGCCTCTGGAAACATCACGCTAGAGTTGAATAGCTCGCTAGTTTTATTACCAAAAATTCCAATGCAGGCAAGGCATTTTGATGCAAGAGTAGGCTATTTTACAGTAGGCTACACCGATTTTGATGCAAACCCTCAAGGTGTAAAATCTATCAGTCTTGCTAAACGCTGGCGTGTGGAACCTAAAGAAGCAGATATAGAGAAATATAAAAAAGGTGAGCTAGTGGATGCTAAGAAACCGATCGTTTTTTATATTGACCCCGCTACTCCAAAAAAATGGATTCCTTATTTGATTCAAGGTGTTAATGATTGGCAGGTTGCTTTTGAAAGTGCTGGTTTTAAGAATGCAATATTTGGTAAAAGAGCCCCTACTAAACAAGAAGACAGTACCTGGAGTCTTGAAGATGCGCGCAACTCTGCTATCGTTTATAAACCATCCGATATTGCCAACGCTAGCGGTCCAAGCATTTCCGATCCGAGAAGTGGAGAAATTATGGAAAGCCATATTAACTGGTATCATAATGTAATGGAACTGATTCGTAATTGGTATATGATTCAAGCTGGCCCCAACGACTCACGCGCGCGTCAAATGGTTTTTCCTGATGAACTCATGGGTGAATTAATCCGATTTGTTTCCTCACATGAAGTAGGACATACCTTAGGACTTCGTCACAACTTTGGCTCAAGTTCTTCTGTACCAGTAGAGCTACTCCGCAACAAAGCATGGGTAGAAGCTAATGGACACACTCCTTCCATCATGGACTACGCTCGTTTCAATTATGTAGCTCAACCTGAAGATAATATTTCACCTAATGGAATATTTGCTCGAATAGGTGATTATGATAAATGGGCGATTGATTGGGGATATAGAGTGTTTACAGAATACAAAAGTCCGGAAGCAGAAAAATCACATTTAAATGAATGGACAATAAAAAAATTAAAAAACCATCGACTTTGGTGGGGAGATGGTGAAACCAATTTGGATGATCCAAGATCTCAAACAGAAGACTTAACAGATGATGCAGTAAAGGCTAGTAATTATGGTATTAAAAATCTTCAACGCATCATTCCACAATTAGGCGCTTGGACTAAGGAAGAGAATGAAGGGTATGAAAACCTAGGTGATATTTACAGACAAGTGAGTGGTCAATTCAGCCGATATATGGGGCATGTATCAAGAAACATAAGTGGTATTTACAAAACACCTAGAGTAGTAGAGGATCCAGGACCAGTATATGAATATGAGCCAAAAGCAAAACAAGTGGATGCGGTTGATTTTTTAAATAAACAATTATTTAATACCCCTAACTGGCTAATCAACCAAGATATTGCTGCAAAAACAGGTATCAATCCAATTACTGTAATAGGTGGTATTCAGGATGCAACGCTTAATCGATTAATGAGTGCAAATACTTTAAGTAAATTGATTGAGGCGGAGACCTCTATTGGTAATAATGCTTACAAAATAACCGATTTGTTTAGCGACCTGAAAAAAGGAATTTGGAGTGAACTAAGCAGTCAAAAAGCTATCAGTGTTTATAGAAGAAATTTACAGAAATCATATGTAGCTATACTGAATAACTTACTGAATCCACCGAATACAAATGGTCCACGAGCAGTTGGAGGCTTTGGTCCGCCACCGGTTAATACAGATATTTCTGATATTAAAAGTGTGGTAAGGGCTCATCTAGTATTACTCAAACGTGATGTAAATGTTGCAGCAGCAAGTATTGCAGATCCTATGAGTAAATATCATTTACAAGATGTAGCAAATAGAATTGCTAAAATACTTGATCCAAAAGACTAAGAAAATAAAAAAGCTCCCTGAGAAAAATTAAACCTTTTCTCAGGGAGCTTTTTTTATATGCCTAATCAAGGCAATTAATTAGTGAAAAGTTAATTTAAAAACATTTCATCTACTAGTATAAAATAATTATTATTTTTCTTCTTTTTATTTTTATCCTTTTCCTTAGCGTTAGCGGTGGTATTAACCGTTGGCTTTGCAACAATTTTAAGATATGAAACCTTGTGAGGTGTAAATGCTCCCTCTACGAATTTGAGTGATACTTTTTCTTCCTTTTCAGGTTGCTTAGGGGATATTTTTGTGATAAGGCGCATATTCTTTGGATTGTCTCCTCCCCAAATCTCCACTGTCTTTGGCGGATAAATACCGGTTACTTCTTCTACCATTATATGCATGCCAAAAGAACTAAGCGTAATGGGTGATTTAAATATGCATTCAAGAATCAAATCATTATCCTTAACAGCCGCCCAGTAGTTTGCCCATGCAGGATTGTTAGCACCAATCACACCAAGTTTTTTATTGAAAAAAGTATTCGCGCCTTCTGCAAGATGTCTACTGCTTAGTTGAGATAACAATGTAGTACTATCCGGCACAAAAGTATTTTTCAAAAAACTAAACTCCACTACATCACTTGAATACCAACCTTGCTTATATACTTTCGCCTTTACGTTAGTAGTTTTTGAAATAATCGTATTATTATTAAATACTGGCGAAGAAATACTGTCAGGTTCTGTTCCATCAATTGAATAACGAATCTCAGTTCCGTTAATCGGATGAAATAATGCAACACCAATTGAATCTGAAAAAACTAAACTTTTATTTTTTACTTGAGGCGGATTTAATTTCAGCTTCGCTGTTTCATCAATAACAAAGCCTTGAACGAAGTTGATGTTTTTAAAAGTTTTTTGCAACTGCGAAATTTCTTGAGCAGATAGGCTCGTGCTCCATAAAGTAACCGTTCCTAGATTTTTAAATTTGCCAATAATATCTTTAAATCCTGCACTAGCAATTTTAGTTCCTGATAAACAAAGTGTATGAAGATATTTTAAAGAAGATAGTGCAGCTAGACCACTGGTGTTAACTTCTGTAAAATTGATATCTAACTTCCGTAGATTTTCGAACATACTGATTTTGTTAAGGTCTTCATTTTTTACAGGCAACTTAGCAAGACTTAAGGATACCACTTGATTTTTAATTTCGTCTAATTCTTCTAACTGCTTAACGTTATAAATATCCTTATTATAAATTCGTACATCCAAACCTGGAGATTCTTTAGCTACAGGCAGTATTACTCGATAATCAGAGTTGAGCTTTGCGATTGTTTTTTCATCTGCTGCAGAGAAATCATACTTATCTTCAACGGCATCAGGACCCTTCAGCATTTTAGAAGCCAATAATCTTAAAGGATCTGTTGGAGACAAGTCTATCACTTTTTGTGTAAAGCTTGCTTGATTTTTAATCCACCAACCAAGTAAATTAATTTCATCTGGACTAAGCTGGGGTTTACTAGAAGGCGGCATATGTTTTTCATCATCTAAAGGAAGATGAACTCTTTCTAAAAGCAAACTTATTTCTGGATTACCTGCAACAAAAAGTTGCCCCGTTTTACCACCTTTCTTGATAGAGAATGAATCTGCAAAAGATAACTCTCCTTTTTGTTTTTGGAGATTATGACAACTAGCGCATTTAGCAGCGAAGATGGGATGAATAATATCATCATACACAATTGCTTTTTCGATAGGCACTAAAGGTTTTTTAATATTAGACAAAATGGGCTGCATGATAAAATTTTCACCATGCGACAACACTCCACCAAAATGACCTGTCAATAAAATAACCAATATCAATCCAATTCCAGATGACCAAGCGAATGCTTTTTTAAACCAAGGCTGATCATTTATCCAATACATACCAGATGAAAGAAAAAAGATAGCTGCTCCTGACCATTTATGCCATGCCAATGCTTCTCCAGCATACCCTTCTTCTCTTGAAAGAAACAAACCCATGATGACTGTTGTGCCTGCCAATAATGCGCCGACTAACAAAAGGTTGCGCGCAAATCCATCGAATGAGGTATTCTCTTCTTGGTTGCCAGTAAAGCGACGCAATCCCAAAATCACTCCAAGTATTAAAACTACTATAGGAAAGTGTAGCAAAGCCGGATGCATTCTTCCTAAAGGTTGCATCCAAAAGGGGAGGACAATATATTTTGAAAACAATAAAAGAAATAGTGCGAAAACATTCAACACTATTAACGCCTGCTTCGCAACAACATTTAGTTTATTATTCATTACTATAAGATGATTGAATTCCTAATTAATTAACTAATAATGTCTCTTACTACTTTACCAGAAACATCTGTTAATTTATAACGACGACCCAGGTGTTTAAAAATAAGTTTTTCATGATCAAGCCCTAATTGATTTAACACGGTGGCTTGAAAGTCATGCACATGAACGGGATCCTTAATAATATTGTAACCCAATTCATCTGTTTCTCCATAAGTAATGCCTGGTTTTATTCCACCCCCTGCCATCCAAACGGTAAAACAACGCGGATGATGATCTCGGCCATAATTTTCTTTGGTAAGTTTTCCTTGCGTAAAACTAGTTCTACCAAATTCACCTCCCCAAATCACTAAAGTTTCATCTAACAAACCACGTTGTTTAAGATCCATCACTAATGCTGCAGAAGCCTGGTCAACATCTTTTGCTTGACTAGCAATTTCAAAAGGTAGATTACCATGTTGATCCCATCCCTGATGATATAACTGTACAAATCGAACGCCTTTTTCTGATAATTTTCTTGCTAACAAACAGTTGGCAGCAAAGGTGCCTGGCACTAAACAATCTGGACCATACATATTCACAATACTATCCGGTTCCTTTGATAAATCCATTACCTCTGGCACAGCAGTCTGCATTCGATAAGCCATTTCATATTGCTTTATTCGAGCAGCAATTTCTGGATCACCAAATTGATTGTAAGACATATTATTTAGTTCAGAAAGATTGTCTAACATTTCTCTCCGTTCATTTCTATTGATGCCTTCATTATCCTTAATGTATAATACAGGATCTTCTCCTTTACTAAATTGAACACCTTGATGTACAGAATCTAAAAAACCATTAGACCATAATTTTGAATATACACCTTGACCATTTCCTATACCTCTTGAAAGCAATACTGTAAAGGCTGGCAGATTTTTATTTTCACTTCCCAAGCCGTAACTCAACCAAGAGCCCATGCTTGGTCGATTACCTTGTTGTGCACCCGTTTGAAGAAATGTTAATGCGGGATCATGATTAATCGCTTCCGTATAAATTGATTTAACAAAACAAAGTTCATCAGCAATTTTTGCTGTGTAGGGTAATAAATCACTGACCCATGCACCTGATTGCCCGTGTTGTTTAAAATCAACAAAAGATCCTACTAGCGGAAAAGAAGACTGACCAGAAGTCATACCCGTTAAGCGTTGCGTACCGCGAACAGAAGGAGGTATTTCCTGTCCTGTTAATTCTCTAAGCTTTGGTTTATAATCAAATAGTTCCTGCTGCGAAGGAGCTCCATTTTGAAATAGATAAATTACTCTCTTTGCCTTTGGAGCAAAATGAGGAATACCTGGAGCAAAAGCATTGTCGTCGGCATTGCCACCACCAAAAAGGTCTGGCATCAGCAATGATCCCAATGCTACACTGCCCACTCCCATCCCCATTGTAGAAAGGAAACGTCGACGGGTAGTCGAAAAGCCATGTTCAAAAAAATTTTTATCCATACAATAACTTTTATTGGTTGAATGCAATATTCAAATGCATTATGTTTTAGTAATCGTTTCCTCTAGATTATAAATGGTAGATATTACTCGGGTAAGCGCTGCCTGTTTTTTCTGATCTATCCCTTCTACTTGAGGAGATTCACCAACAGAAAGCAATTTTTTAGCCGATTGAATATCAATTGAATTAGCTTGTTCGGTATAATATTTCAATAAAATTTGAATTTCTTCTTCTCGCGGTTTGCGACAAACGATTAATCTAAAGGCTTTTGTTATCGAAGCTTTTACATCTGCATTTTCTTTAAAAAGTTTGCCAGCCAATACCCTAGAAGCTTCCATTACCGTAGGGTCATTCATCATTACTAATGCCTGTAACGGTGTATTGGTTCTTTGTCTTCTTACTTCGCAGATATCTCTATTACTTGCATCAAAGATGCTCATAGAAGGTGGTGGAACAGTTCTTTTAATTAATGTATACATTCCGCGTCTATACAATTCTTTTCCATGATCTTGTTTGTATACTGATAATAATCCTCTACCAGAAGTAGCTCCTTCCCATAAACCATCAGGCTGATAAGGCTTTACGCTGGGTCCACCAATACTAGTATTCAACAATCCACTGCTTGACAAAACGATATCTCTTATCAATTCAGCCTCTACGCGATATCTTGGACCACGAGCTAACAATATATTTTCAGGGTCCTTTGCTAATTTCTCTTTGGTTATTTCTGCCGATTGTCTGTAAGTAGCCGACCTCACCATTTGTTTCATCAACCTTTTAATATCCCAATTATGTTGCATAAAATCAACCGCTAGCCAATCTAATAATTGAGGATTGGTTGGTAATTCTCCTTGCATACCAAAATCGCCAGAAGTTTTTACAATGCCTCGGCCAAAAATTTCCTGCCACAATAAATTTACAAACACCCTAGCCGTAAGCGGATTTTCATTATCAAAAAGCCAGTTAGCCAAGCCCATCCTATTTTTAGCATAGCTCGCTTTAAAAGGTAAAATCGATGACGGTGTTCCTGGTTCTACTTCATCGCCCGGCACATCATATTGCCCACGCTTCAGAATATGTGTTTTACGAACCGTGTCTTGGTCGCCCATTACCGATACGATTAATTTATTGGTATCTTCCTTATTAATAAAGGTGAGCATGTTTTTAACATCCTCATTACAGATCTCCATAAAGGGTTTTTTAGCATAGGTATTCGGACCACCAATCGTTGATTCAATACCTAATTCCTTTACATTATTGAAAAAAGCAAAAAGCTGATAATAATCTTTCTGAGAAAAAGGATCATATTTATGATCGTGACAATGAGCACATTCTAAGGTTACTCCTAACAAACCTTTTCCAAAAAGGTCCGTACGGTCGGTTACATACATCAATCTATATTCTTCAGGAATTACTCCTCCTTCTTCTGTTATCTTATGGTTTCTATTAAACCCTGTCGCCAACAATTGCTCTTGTGTATAATCAGGAATCAGGTCTCCAGCTAACTGCCAGGTTACAAAATCTTTGTAACTCATATTTTTATTAAAAGCATGAATCACCCAATCACGCCAAGGCCATTGAGTTCTGTAACCATCATCTTGATATCCATGGGAGTCTGCATAGCGGGCAAGGTCCAGCCAAATCAAAGACATCTTCTCACCATAGGAAGGCATATTCATTAACTGATCGACTACTTTTTCGTAAGCATCCGGACTCTTATCTTCAAGAAAAGAATTCATCATGGTTAATGATGGAGGTAAGCCAGTAAGATCAATACTTAGACGCTTTAATATTCTTTCTTTGTCCGCTTCTTGATTAGGCTGCAGACCTTTCTGCTCTTGCTTTGCTAAAATGAAATAATCAATTTCATTTCTAGGCCAAGTAGTCAGTGAAACTTTTGGCAGAGCAGCCTTTTTAGGAGCTACAAATGCCCAGTGTTTCTCATACTTTGCTCCCTGAGAAATCCATCTTTCAAATAGATCTATCTCATGTTGTGTTAGCTTTAAATTCGAATTAGGAGGTGGCATTATTTTGTTCGTATCCTTAGAGCTGATACGCAAAAACAATTCAGATGATTCAGGTTTTCCTGGTACCAATGCGTGAGCCGATGGATGTTCTTTTAACGCTTGATAGGCGCTCTCAGCCTGATCTAATCGTAAACCTGCTTTACGCTTGTTAGCGTCAGGGCCATGACATGATAGGCATTTATCAGATAAGATGGGTCTAATGTCAAAGTTATAGCTAACTACGTCCGGCATAGTTGCCGCAACTTGCAAACCACTTTCTTGATTGTTACATGCTTGAAATAATCCTGTAACAATTACAAAGAAAGAAATTACCAATACTATTTTAAGTGAAACCTTCATACAGCAAGAATATTAGTTGATGATAGCTCTATTGAATTTTTGTGAAATTCGTAATAAAACCTGAAAAAAATGATCCTTTCTAACAGTTTTATTCCTTTGGTCGCAAAAATTACACAATAAATATAAGTTAATTTCCCTAATAAATATTCTACCAAAGAGGAGTGGCATTAGGACTGCTAAAAACAATATAAATGAAAGATTTAATTTAAGAAGAATGCGAATGTTTAATCCAAATCAATTAAAATTTACCATTGCAATAATCTTCCCTCAGATTATCTAACTTGCTACTAATTGTGTCACTAATTTTTTAATGTCCAATGTAATCTATCTAATAAGATTCAGCGTATCAAGAAATAATTATAAAATTGATGATCACCAACAATAAAAAGCTATACGGACTCGACAATTTACGTGCAGTTGCCATTGCTTTTGTATTCATCTATCATTATGTTGGATTAACCAAGGGGGCGCCAAAATGGTTTGGCTTTATAACAAAATTCGGTTGGACAGGCGTTGATTTGTTTTTTGTGCTCAGCGGTTTTTTAATTTCGGCTCAGCTATTTGCACAAATTGAAAAGGGTCTACTAATTAATTTTAAGCAATTTTTTCTCAAACGATTTTTCAGGATTGTTCCTGCCTATTTATTTATTGTAGGCCTCTATTTTATTTTTCCATTTTTTAGAGAAAAAGAAAGCTTACCCCCACTTTGGAAATTTTTAACTTTCACTCAAAACTTCGGACTAAATATCAAAGATTTTGGCACCTTTTCACATGCATGGTCACTTTGTGTAGAAGAACATTTTTATTTATTCTTACCCATCCTACTTGCCTTTTTGCAATTCGGAAAATTGATTACTAAATCATATTGGTTACTGATAGGGCTTTTCTTAGCTGGATTTATGGTAAGAATTTACAGCTATACTAATGGGTACTTGCCTACTACGAATGCACCTAATAGCTCCATTAATTGGTATCAATATGTATACTATCCTTCCTACAATCGTTTAGATGGATTATTAGTAGGTGTTGCCATTGCAGGAATGTATATATTTTATCAATCGACTTGGAAAAAAATTTCAACCTATGGAAATTGGTCTATTGTTTTAGGCATTGCAATGTTAACTTCCGCTTATTTTCTATGCTATGACCAAAAAACTTTCAGTGCTTCTATAGTTGGATTTCCCCTAGTAGCAATGGGGTATGGCTGTTTGGTGATAGGGGCTATCAGTCCTACTAGTTTTTTATATCAATTCAACTCGAAATTACTTTCGCTAATCGCTACTTTATCTTATGCACTTTATTTAGTGCATAAAGGAATCATTCATTTAACCAATTATTTTCTGGACAGTTATCAACTAGATAGTAGCTTGCTATTTTTAATTGCTATTTTTAATAGCTTATTAATTGCCTACGCAATTCACCTAATAATAGAAAAGCCTTTTTTAAGCTTACGAAATAAAATTCTTGCCGAATAAAATTTGCAAATAAAATAAATTATTATTTCGCTACTTTAACTCCTTGTCTGACCAATAATTTCCATTTTCCCTTTGACTTCTGCCAAACCATCAATAGCATCAAATTGAGTTGTGTGCCTTTAGCAGCTCCTTGCATTTGCAGTTCAGCATCTTGTCTAACAATTGCCACATCACCTGAAATGCTAATTGTTTGATTGCTAACTTCAATTTTAGTATAATCACTTGCGCCGCTGGTTATTTTATACATAAAGTCTTTTTTATTCTCTACACCGCCATTCGAGTGGCCATAACTTAATTTTTCACTTGTTAAATCACTGAGCGCAGCTTCATTAGCATCCACCATTGCTTGGTGAAACAAATCAACTTGTTTAGCGACTAATTTTTCAGCACTATTTTGAGCGGATAAACTAATCGTAAAAAATAAAAATGCGATGGCTACTAAAATCCCTTTCTTGCTATTCATAATAATTTTTTATAGTCCCTACTCTATTGGCTTTTCGGATTACGCCCTGATTTTAAAATTAAATTAATTTTTAGTGTTTGACTTTGCTGCAGTTAATTTATGAAAACTAATATAGGAAGTAAGCAATAATCCAAAGAAAAGCACCGCCATCAATCCATAAGGTACTAACGGGTCGCCCACTGCTAAATGAGCAATGAATGCAGTGATATACATTAGGCCAAACCCTACATAGGCCCACTCTTTGAATCTAGCTGGAACTGCCGGAACAATTAATAATACTAAACCAATTAATTGACCAATGCTTACTTCAAGACCTAAATAACGAGGAATCAATAAATGATTGGCTCCGTCAATCGCCATTTGAGAATTCATTTGAATAGCTCCTAATGAGAATAAGCAAATAATTCCAGTGGTTACCCAATAAATAATTTTTGTTGATTTCATATAGCGTTTATTTAAAAGTCAAGTTAATCGGATTTTTTTAAATTCTTCCAATTTGTTTCGCATTTTTTTGAATTTTAAATTACTTCCCTAAACAATAAATAGTTGCTGCTTTATTTTTATTAAAATACATAATTAAGCAGGGCACATTGAAGAGCTCGCTAAAAAACGCTAATCACAAATTATCTATTTTGGATAATCCCGCTAACTTTTGTAGGTTTGTCGTCAACCCTTTTTGGCCAATACAATGGCGCATATATCGGTTGTTTGTTATTCTATTTATCAAATTCATTTCCACATGAAATTCAAATTTCCAATCAATTATTTTTGCAAACTTCTTGACTATAAAAACGTATCAAATTTTGGATTGATTATTTTTTTAGGCTTGGCCATAGCTTTTTCTTTTACTACCCAAGCGCAGACTACTAATATAGGTACTGCAAGAGATGGAAAATTATTGCGGAGTGAGTTGTGGCAGCCATTTGATGCCAAGGCAGTGAAAGGAGATTTTTTTGTTGCCCCCAATGGAAACGATTCTTGGTCAGGGACGCTTGAAGCGCCCAATGCAAGTAAAACTGATGGTCCCTTCGCTACCATTAACAGAGCCAAACTTGCCGTTAAAGCACTTAAATCGAAAGTCTATCTTCCGAAAGATAAACCTATTGATGCGCGTTATGCCGGAACCAATTATCCATTTGGAAAGGGAAAAGATATTGTGGTTTTTATTAGAACAGGTTTTTATCCTTTAAAAGAATCACTTGTATTTAATCCAGAAGATGGTGGTGAAAGAGTGGAGACTAACCTTCCATCAGGTGCTTTTGAATGGCATCATTTGAGAGATAATTATATTACTTACGCTGCTTATCCAGGAGAAAAACCTGTTATCTCAGGAGCTGTTCCAATAAAAAATTGGAAAAAAGTAGGAAAAGTATGGGTGGCACCTTATGATGGTGACAATGTTTCTACCTTAAATGTAAATGGCAAAAAACAGATACTCGCTAGATATCCAAACCAAGACTATTTGACGCTATTAAAAACGCCTGCAAATTCTTCTGAAATACCTTTCAAAGAAGGAGAATTAAAGAATTGGAAAGATATGCAAGACAATCGAATCGTAATTCTTTTGCGCTGGCGTACCGCTTATAATTCGATTGCCAAAGTGGATGAAAAAAATCAAATCGCCTACCTCAAAGAACCAGAAGATGGACCAGGTAAAAACAATGGATTATTAGTGGTTCCTCCACGCTATTATGTGGAAAATGTTAAGGAACTTTTAGACGCTCCGGGTGAATGGTTTTTTGATAAAAACAAACATGAGATTAGCTACATTCCAGAAGAAGGAATAAATGATCCCAATGATGTTGACATTTCTGTTCCTCAAATTAACAAGCTAGTGCTTGTTACCGGTAATGAAGAAAAGCCTGTTAGAAATCTTCGCTTTTATGGATTGGCTTTTGAAGGAGCAAAAGAAAACTTTAGAAATTATCCTCACCACTACGAAAATACTGAAGGATGCATTGGTGTTACGTATGAATATGCAACAGATTGTGAATTTGCTTATTCTCAACTTAGAGCTTGCGGCGGGGTAGGCATGTTAGTTGGCGGCGGTTGTTATGGAGTACGTGTCTTTAATAATATTTTTGATGGGCTTGAACAAGGCGCTTTAAATATCAGCAGTACCGGCGATTTAAAAAACGGAAAATTAATTCAGATCAATCATCAGACGCTGATTGATCATAATATTTTCTCTAACTGCGGACAGGGTGGTGGTATCACTTTGGGCGTAGGCGGAACGATACACACCACTATTTCACATAATTATTTTACTAAGTCTGGCCGACCCTATACCATGGATATTGGTGCAGGAGGATTAGAAGGAACCATCACTGGCGATATAGTAGTAGAGTACAACCATTTCGAAGATGTACAAACAGATGCCGATGATGCAGGGGTGATAGTGGTTACTGGTATGACTTATAATTCAGCTGTTCGCAACAATATTATCCATCGCGTTCATCGTGGATTCTTTAGTGATAATGTTGCCTTCTGGTTTGATAATTTATCTAGCAACTGGACGGTAAAAAATAATATTTACTTCGACTTAGAACAAGGTGATATGAAAACTTGTGGAACCTACTTGATTAACAACGATTATTCTGATAATTTTTTGATTGAGAATCCAAAAGTTTTACCAGAAAAATTTATTGAAGGGTTGCCCAACTTTGCTTGTTCTAATCTTCAAGTCACGCTCAATGGTAAACCGATAAAAGGAGTTTTGCCTACGGGAACTTTAGTGAAAGTTAGAGCCGATATACAAAACACGGGTAGTTCAGGTGTTGCTCAGGTATCCTTGCTATTAGATAGAAAACCCATTGAGACTAAGCCTTTCCCCGTAATTAAAGGAAATGTAAGAACGATTGAATTTGAGATTCGATTAAACAACCCAGGAAGTCAAGAGCTTGCAATAGGAGAAACCATTCCTCAAAAGCTTAGAGTAGAAGGTGAAAAACCTAAGGTATCTTTTGATCAGCTTCACTTGTCTGAGGAAAGAATTTTAGCAGGTGAATCAGTTCATATTACTGCTATGGCAAAAAATTTACAATCAACCGATATTGAAACGGATATTCATCTTTTTGATGCAGGGAAAATAGTTAAAACTGAAAAAATAAAATTAAAAGGAAATGAAGTGAGAGAAGTTTCATTTGACTTGATTCCAAAAGTGGGCCTTCAACCATTGCGCGTAGGAAATAGTGATGAGCAAACTTTAACTGTGCTTAAATGCAAAGAGTTAGATCTTACTAAACAAAAACTTTTCACCTATCTTTCTGCAAAATCAAAACCAGCTGTAGTGGATGTTTTTCAAAATGAAAACAGATACGTTTTAAAAGCAAGTGGCTGGGATTTTTATCATGCGGAAGATGCCTATGCCACTGTTTACTTGAAAAAATTAAAAGGTGATTTTGTTGCTACTGCAAAAATAAAATCCTTTGGATATCGCACGAGTGAATGGTATAGAAGTGGTTTATTTGTTCGCAATGACATATCAAAAAGTTTTGATGTTGATCGCGGTAGTCTAGGATCCGTGTTAATGTTTAGTACTCCCGGAAGAGCTGGAATTGAATATGACGAATTTGGTAATGGCTGTATGCATAAAGCTGCCAGTGAAAATTTGCCTGAAAACTCTCCCACTCCAATATGGATTAAGTTAGAGCGCCATGGAGATCAGTTTACTGGTTATATTAGTCTAGATGGTAAAAATTGGATGATCAAACGTCAAACAAAAAATATTCCTGGAATTGAAAA
>CANCRO010000056.1 GCA_947380605.1 Chitinophagaceae bacterium | reverse complement strand
TCAGTATTTCTAAAAAAACTAAACGCATTTTACCAAAAAACTCTTAGAAAAATATTTAACCAAAATAGAAAAAAAAGTCTCAATTTAGTATGCGAATCCAATCATTTCCTTTTCATCTAGTACAAATGCTGGTTCCAATTTTAATTGCTTAATATGAAAAATATCTTTTGTCTACTGTTAATAGTAGTTGTATTTCCCGCTAGCATTTTCTCACAAAAAATCGACAATCAACTAAGCGCTAAAGAAAAAAGAAAGGGTTGGATACTTTTGTTCAATGGTATTGACTCAGAAGGATGGACGACCACTAACAATAAAATGGTACCAGCAGGATGGTCAATCAAAGATGGAATACTTAGCACTGTTAAAGGCGGCAAGGGAGGCGATATTATGACCATCAACGAGTATTCGAATTTTGATTTTGCCATTGATTACAAGATTGAGCCGGCCTGCAACAGTGGCGTGAAATACTTTTTTACCAAATATGAAAAAGGTGGAAACCTTGGAATGGAGTTTCAAATTTTGGATAATGAATTAGCGGAAGACAATAAATTAGAGAACCACCTGAGTGGTTCATTCTATGATGTACTGGCTCCAACAATACCTAAATCGAAAATACATTCACCTGGAGAATGGAATACACTTAGAATAGTATCCAAAGGAAAAAGTGTAACCCATTGGTTAAACGGAGTAAAAATATTATCGTTTACTCGTGGCAGTAAGGAATTTACGGATGCCGTTAGTAAAAGTAAATTTAGCAAAACATCTCCCGCATTTGGAACAGTCGATAAAGGCCATATTATGTTACAAGAACATGGTGGTGTTGCATTCTTTAAAAATATTAAAATCAAGATAATTTAAAATAAATAGTATGAAAAAAAGACGTGATTTTTTAAAGACCGTTGCAATGGGTTCAGCTGGTCTTGCTCTAGGTAAAACAGTTTTGGGTGGTGCCGCAACCAAGTTTGGTGCAAAAAGTTATAAAAATATCATTGGCGCCAATGATAGAATACATGTTGCATTGATTGGATTAAATGGACGTGGAAATAGCATGGCTGGAACTTTTGTCAAACAGAAAAATGCAGAAGTTTCTTGTGTTTGTGATGTAGATTCAAGAGCGATGCCTAAGGCTATCAAAACGGTAATGGACGCCAAACAAATTAATACGCCTAAATCAGAGGGAGATTGTCGCAAGGTTTTAGAAGATAAAACGATTGATGCTATCTATATTGCTACTCCAGATCATTGGCATGCTCCACTTACCATCATGGGTTGTCAGGCTGGCAAGCATGTATACGTTGAGAAGCCATTATCTCATAATCCGAGAGAAGGTGAATTAGCGGTGGCTGCTGCTAGAAAATATGACCGCGTAGTACAAATGGGAGCGCAACGTCGATCTGCACCAATTCTTACACAAGGCATTGAACAATTACACAAAGGAATTATTGGAAGAGTATATTTAGCTAAAACATGGTATACCAATAATCGCAAAGCCACTTATCTTCAACCTGGTGCTGTTCCCTCTTGGCTCAATTACGATTTATGGCAAGGACCCGCACCGCGTGCTGAATATAAAGAAGGATTAATTCATTATAACTGGCATTGGTTCTGGAATTATGGCACAGGCGAAGCGCTCAATAATGGAACCCATGAAGTGGATGTGGCACGTTGGGGTCTTGGAGTTGATTTTCCAACACGCGTTACTTCAGTTGGTGGTAGATATCAATTTAAAGACGATTGGCAAACTCCAGATACGCAAATCATCACAATGGATTATCCTGGCCGTATCTCTCTTATGTGGGAGTGTAGAAGTTCTAATGGTAGAAAAATTGAAGGAGGAGATCGTGGTATTATTTTCTATGGCGAAAATGGTAGTCTAGATACAGGAGGTGATGAATACAAAGTGTATGACCTCAGTGGAAAATTAATTAGCGAAGTAAAATCATTAATGAAAGAAGATAGCCTTCAAGGAAGAAATACGGCCAGTCCTAGTTTAGGTATGGATAGTATGCACGTAGCTGATTTCTTAGATGCGATTAGAAATAATCGTCGTCCAAATTGTGATGTTGAATTAGGCCACAAGAGTATTGTAGCGATGCAGTTAGGCAATATTGCTTGGCGAGTAGGGCGTGATCTAAAGATTGACCCAACTAATGGACATATCATTGGAGACAATGAGGCTAAAAAATTATGGAGTCGTCAATATGAAAAAGGTTGGGAACCTAAGATTTAAAAAAAATTACTACCCGCTTGTTTAGCTCTTTGGGTTAGTATTTTATTTATTTTTACTTAAACTATTTAATTTAAAATATGAAGCAACTTATTTATGGAATCGCATTCCTATTCATTTCTTTTGTCGGATTTACGCAATCCAAAATCACTCCTGAAAAAGCACTTAAAAGCTATATTAATAATGGAGACAAAACCTTTTCTTGGGAAGTTAAAGATTCTGGGAAACTAGGAAGTTTGAAAATCTATCAAGTGCTGTTAACTTCTCAAAAATGGAGAGGCATTACCTGGAGACATCAATTGACGATTGTAGTACCGGCTACCATTCAGTATGATGGAGCTATGCTATTCATTGCTGGTGGAAGCGACAAAGATGAACAACCCAACTGGAGTAAGGAAGATAAAATGTGGCCAGTTTTAGGTGCAGTCGCTGCAAAAAACAAAGCGATCGTAGCCTTAATTAAACAAGTGCCTAATCAACCACTTTATGATGGAAAAACTGAAGACGAGTTGATTTCATATACCTTACATCAATTCAAACAAGATAAAGATTATTCATGGCCGCTATTATTTCCAATGGTAAAATCTGCGGTTAGAGGGATGGATGCGGTACAAGAATTTTCAGCAAAAAACTTAAATCAACCGATTAAGAATTTTGTTATATCAGGTGCATCTAAACGCGGATGGACCACTTGGTTATCGGATGCAATTGATGATAACCGTGTAAAAGCCATTGGCCCAATGGTAATCGATATGTTGAATATGCCTAAAACCTTAAGTTATCAATTAGAGACTTATGGCGAATACAGTATTCAAATTGAGGACTATGTAAAACTAGGTATTCCTCAAGGCACTGATACGCAAGATGGAAAAGCGATTACAGCGATGATTGATCCTTTTTCATACCGTGAAAAATTAACGGTTCCTAAAATTATTTTTATCGGCACCAATGATGAATATTGGACTGCAGATGCTATCAAACATTATTATGATAAAATTCCCGGAAAAAATTTAATTCACTATGTACCCAATGCTGGACATGATTTAGGTGGAGGAAAACAAGCTTTAGAAGCGTTGAGTGCTTTCTTTGGACTAACTTTACAGAATAAAGAATATCCAGTAAGCACTTGGAATGTAGCGAAAGTTAAAGATGGTTTTGAAATTACAGTCAATGCGAAATCTGAAGATTTAGTAGACGCTGCTATTTGGGGTACCACTTCAGCCGACCGTGATTTTCGTAATAATCTTTGGTTAACACGTTCAGTAAAACCACAAGGTTCTACAGTAAAATATACGGTACCTTTTGTAAAGAAAGGTTATCAAGCTTTTTATATTGATTTGAAATATAAAGATCCAAACGGAGGTACTTATACCGTAAGCTCTAGAATATTTACAACCGATAAAGAGAAGGTATTGTAATGCTATAGCATCATTTAAAATAAGAATGCATATCAGCCCATGGTTTATACCATGGGCTTTTTTATTTCATTCCATTTAATGGGAAATGGATAAATCCATTGTGTGAATATCGTTACGATTTACAACCCACGGTTAAAACCGTGGGCTATGAAAAAACGAAATTCAAAAAACCGTTTCAACGGTTTACATAAAACATCAGAATAAAATTGAAAAATCTAATAGGTACATTTCGATCCAATCTATAGCCAAGGGGTATGAAGATTTTTGAAGTTAGTTGTGTTTTGTCCAAACCGAAATCAACCGATTTGGACCGAATTCAGGGGTGTTTTCCTCACGCAGAGGTTCAAATTTGAAATCCTTGATTGATTTATTATTTTTGACTAATAAATTTAATTTCAATAATTACGGGTTCAATGAACAAAATATTTAAATTTCTAATTTTAAGTTTATCCATATCTGTAACCTTATATGCCCTAGTTGTGTATTCTTTTCTTGAACTTGGCGTTGCAGTTCATCCAGGTATGAAAAGTAATTTTCAAGCACACCCCATCGGTATCTACTTGCATATTTTTGCATCACTCATCGCTTTAGCTATAGGACCTTTCCAATTCTTTGAAAAGTTCAGATTAAATAAGATACAAGTGCATCGATTGCTAGGTAAGATCTATCTCATAAGCGTATTAATTGGTGGGCTTTCTGGCATGTATATGTCTCAATATTCATTTGGTGGCATGATTTCTCATTCAGGATTTTTCACTTTGGCCATATTATGGTTAGCCACTGGATATAAAGCATATCATTCCATCAAAAATAAAAATATTAAAGCACACCAATATTGGATGTTTATCAATTTTGCACTCACATTCGCAGCAGTTACTTTGCGAACTGGATTGGGAATAGGTTTCGCTAGTAGAACTCCCTTTGAAGTGTTCTACCCATACTTAGCATGGCTTTGTTGGGTGCCTAATTTATTTGTTGCTTTAATTATTGCTAAAAGACCTTGATAATGCTAGTTTAGAATTAGATTCATTAGTGTATCTATATGAACTAAGGGTAGCTTATTAAAAGACAAGCCCCTTCATTTCAAAAAGGCTTGGGATAGATGTTTATATAAAGGTAAAATTAGTTTTATTATCTTTTACTATTTGCTCCTATATGAGCGATAATAATTTTAATGCGTTAGTAAAACGTATCTTCAATTTGAATTTTATTAATAGCGAATTGAACTAATGATAAATCATTTGCTCATATCATATAATGACAGAATACTTTTTCACCTGTTGCGGCATTTTTCGATGGTTAATGAAAATGCTATACAATGCTTAATTGACCGTGGATATAGCCAAGCATTAATTGACGAAAACTTACAAATCCCAGGTTCTAAATTTCATGATTTTTTTGCAACAGATATAAAATCTTTAATACACCAATGTGCAACTATTAAAGAAACAACCTCTTTAAGGCAAAACGGCTACTTGCATATTAGTTATGAATTTGAACTATTGAAATTTCCAAAAGGAATTGGAACACTAGGAGTCATTTCATTGGAGGCATTAAAACCATTAACATCAAGCCAACCTGTTCTGAAAAAAAATAGGGGACATTTATTGCTGCATGCAACAATTTCAAAACTTCCTACAACAAATTTGCTAACACTGGTTTTAAAAGAACAACAAAGCAGTAATTTTTTAATCACTGCGTTTCCGGGGCCTACAGCATTTCCATTGCCTTCAACAAAATTTAGTGCTGAATTTAATGAAACATGCAAATTGTTTTGGGAGCAACAGGTTTTTTTAAGTTTAATTTAATCAATACTATTACTGCCAATTATCAATTTTAAAATTTCGAAACAAAGAAAAGACCTCACGCAAAAACAACAAAGAACCCAAGATTTAACGTAAGTCCGTGATTTTCATGAAGCCAGCATTGAACTACATTCTAACCAAATGTGGAGGGATTTGAGGGAATTACACAAACTGGCGGGGTTATTTAAAATGCTTAAAATCAATGATTTTGACCATAATAAAAGGTGTGATTAATGAGAACAGTGCAGCAATAGAATGATTGAAATAATTGATTAACTTTGCTTAACTAAATACTTCATGAAAGATGACATACAACATATCCTTTCTGGAAAGAGCCAAGTTAAGCACCATCATCTTATCCAAACAGCCTGCAGTTACCTTAAAGGAAGCCAAGGAACAAGCTCAATGGCTAAAGACAAACAGCAGCTCAAAGAAGAAGAAACAAAGAGCCTAATTCAATTTGCAGAAGACAATAATCTTTGGGTAGAAAATATCAATATAGATTTATATGTATCGCAAGGTGCCGAACAGAAGGTCTACTTAAAAGATGGCTCAACTGTTCTTAAATTAAATGACTCCATTTATTACCTAAGTTGGGTTGATTATTTTCACAACCTCTTACTGAATAATTTATTTTTTCCTGATACGGCATATCAACTATTGGGTTTTCACAAAGATTTAGATGTATTATATGCTGTGGTTGAACAGCCATTTGTAAAAGCAAATGAAAAAACAGACTTAAATATGGTAAAAGCCTTTTTAGAAAACAATGGCTTTATAAATAAAAAGAACCACGACTATTATAATGAAGAACTAAGTTTGATTCTAGAAGATCTTCATGACGAAAATGTACTAACTCAAAATGGTATGCTCTATTTTATAGATACTGTGTTTTACATTGTTAGTCCCAAATAATCACTTTTCCCAAAAGTTCCTTAAAATCAAAAATGCAGGCTATTAATGCCTGCTTTTTATAGCTCCTATATTATTCTCAAGAATAATATAGGAGCGAGACCGGGATTTGAACCCGGGTCCGCCGAAGGCGGATAGAAAGATTTTTTGAAAAAATGATATTCAAAATAACCATTTCAATGGTTTGTGTAACGTCCGAGACAAATGGATAAATCCATTATTCGCATATCGTTGAAATTTATAGCCCATGGTTTAAACCATGGGCTAATAAAATGAGATGCGAAACAAAACTGTTTCAACGGTTTTTATTTTTTTTTATTTAATACCATGGAGTTGAAAAAAAAACTCAGAGAAGTTAACCAAGGAATGTACTAAAGCTGCATAAAAAACATTCTTGGTTTTTAAATAGGTATATCCATAGGCCCATCCAGCCACCGCTGCCAATCCAACAAATATAATTGACCCTTTATGATAATGTGCCAATCCAAAAATCATACTAATGATTGCCAATGCTGTATAAGTTCCAATTGCTTGCACTTGCTTTTTTTCTAAAAAATAAGCAGCAGTAAACAATGCCAACGCAATGAGAATAGGGAACCATATTAATTCAATGGCCAAGGCATAGCCAGTCAAAGCGGATAAAAAAAGTATACTAACAATGCCATATTTCCAATAGGCTTTCCAAGCACCTGATTGATTGATTTGCTGCGCCAACATGTTCTGTAACAATCCTCTAAAAAACAATTCTTCAAAAATGGCCGTACCAATCCAAATGCGCATAATCTCTAAGACCGATTTAGCAAAACCTTCCTGTACTAATTTCTCAAATGGATGAGGATTTACAAAACCAAAAGACCAGGCAATCACATATACAAATCCTAAAAAAGAAATCCAAGAAATAAGGGCAATCCCTAAAAAAGAAGGTTTAAAAATGGGATAAAATCCAATGTCTTTAATTTTTCTAATTTGTCCAAAAGCATACACCATCATCAATGCCCAAGAGATTTTAAACATTGATCCAAATCCATTGCCTTTAACTGGCAAGGTAGTATCGCCCTCGAAATTAATCAACGTTAAAGGAACTATAAAGAGAAGTAAAATAAGGTAGTCTATCCTGCCAATATTAGTTCTCGAATGAGCTTGATAATACAAAACAGGGAATACAAAAAGAAAAGGCAACAAACTTCCTGAGCCTTTAAAAGGTGACTCCTGGTGAATACCCACATAGATGATTAATATAAACCACAGAAGAATAGGAAATAGAAGTGATCTTTGTTTACTCATCCAGCCTATCTCCTCCAAATGAATCTGAACAGCAGGATTGCCAATATTGAATAGAAAAAAATAAATGATGGCTACAAATGGTAAGGAAATCAATAATTCGTGGGTAGGAATATCCCTTTGATAAAAAATAAATAAGCCAAGATATAAAATGGTGAGAAGCCCCCCTGTATAAAATTGTTTATCTATAATTTTCATTTTTTGCTTTAAAAAATTTTATTGGAAAATCCAGTTACCCGAATTTTCCAATAAAACAAGTTTATAAAACAACGAGAGCGTAATTAAAAAACTACTTCTTTTGACTTTCTCTTTTTGCAAGCGCTACTAAAGAGGTATCTTTTAGTTTTTTTAATTCTTCTACTGTAAAAGCGGCAGTTCTAGCTTCCATATCTTTTCTAATTTTAGCCACTTCTTTTGAAGACACCTGTGGAGAATCAAGTTTATTTTTTGCACGGTTACCACCAAATTCATAACGAGCATAAGTTAATACATTAGCAATCCAGTTATTACTATTAGATGCTAGAGACGGCATTTCAGAAGGATATGTTTTGCCATTGATTGGTCCCTTTAAACCCTTCAATATAACTTCAATAGCCATATGTTTATTTCCAACAGATAAAGGTAGTGCTCCAACTAAGGAAGGCGCTGGCATTGAACTTCCAGTAGTAATAATCCCCTTTCCATCAGCTCCATGACAAGTCGCACAAGTAGATCTGAAAGTTACTGCTCCACTAAGAATAGGGCCTTTCACCTTAGCAGGTAAATTACCTAGTCTTGCTGAAAGTTCTTTCACCAATTCCCTTTTATCCATGGCATCTTTAACCGCAGTTAACATCTCGGTATTCGATTGATGAGCTAACATCTCAGTCACCACAGCAGATGATTTTTGTTTATTAGCATGGTAGATAGATAACATAACTTGTGTTTGTACATCAAGGTCAGCATCATCTTTCATCTTATAAACTGCGTTAGTAATTTCAGCATTGTTTTTACTCAAAAAAGATTCACTAATCCAAACTGCTGCTTTTCTAACTTTAGGATGTGGATCATTTAATGCATGAATAAGTATTTCTTGATCCATGCTATACAAACCATCTAAAGTCCAAAGCGCATGAATCCTTGCCAAATGAGCAGAGTCATCATTAGGAGAACCTGGCTTTGAAGTAGCTATTTCTTTCAAAGCAGGAACCACTGATTTATCTCCTTTGATTACTAAAAGTTTCTGAGCATTGTCTCTCCACCAACCATTTGGATGACCTAAGTATTTCACCAAATTAGCAGGTGATTCATTCAACATATTCGGTTGTTGAACAGCCTTTTTTTCTCCATCATGTACTACTCTATAAATACGGCCACGACCAATATTTTTCGCAAGACCTAAGCTGTCAATTTTATTACGTAGAAAAGATTCTTTCTTTGTCCAGTTTCCTTGCTGTACAATTCCACGGTAAATATCAACGATGTATAAATTACCATCCGGACCAGTAGCACTATTTAAAGGACGAAAATTCATATCAGAAGAAGATATAAATTCTTCTTGATTATAGGCATTCTTTAAAAATGTCTTACCATTTACATTGGTTACTTTAGCCCTTCTTATAATTCTTCCTACCGGCTCACATACAATATAATCTCCTATAAAATCTTTAGGAAATGCATCTCCTCTATAAATAGATTGGCCACATGAAGCAGTAAAATGATTCAGCGTATTATTAGCACGCAATCTAGCAGCACCTCCCTGTACATCGGGTGTAGCAATAATTGGCCATACTTCTTGAAACTCTGGTCCAAACTGATCAGGAAAATTTAATCTACCATAAACGGGGTTAATTTGAAATCCTAATACAGGGTTTTCACCACCAGCACTAGAATAAAATAATCGGCCATAATTATCATGAGTTAAACCCCATTGGCCATCACCACCAGTTGGCATTTTATCAACACGAATTGAATCATTCTCATATCTAAAACGAGCTCCCTCATAAGTTACATACATCCAGTTATCAATATTCCAATCTAATCCACTGCGTTGATGTTCCATATTAGCATCATTGCTTGAATAGGTTGGATCTTGATACACTATTTTTTTCTTATCCGCTTTACCATCACCATCGGTATCCTCATAACTTGAAATGGTGATTGTATTGGTTTCATTCACCAATAATTTAGTACCCACACATTGAATCATTCTAGGTAATAAAAGGCTATCGATATACACTGAACTCTTATCCATTACACCGTCATGACTCGTATCTTCTAATAACATAATTCTGCTATAAGGCATTTGCTCTCCAGTGGCATCTGCATCTTGCATATAAGTTAACATCTCCGCTACATACATTCTACCATTCGCATCCCAGGTAATGGCAACGGGCTCTTTAATCATGGGTTCACTAGCAACCAATTCCATGTGATATCCCTCAGGAAGATGCATGGTCTTTAAACTTTCTTCTGGCGAATTATAAGTACTGGAAGGGTTAGGATTAAATTCAGGCTTTTTACTATCTTTTTTTAGCCCACAGCTGAATAATAAAGAACAAATTAATACTTGATAAACTAGCTGAATTTTAAGTTTCATATAGATTTTTTTAATACGTAAGCAAGATTCGTTAGTAAATGAATTAAAAATAATTTTTATATAATAAATCGAAGTTGATTTTCTAATTCGGAACTATAAATATATTATTTATTTGATTATTGACAATCATTTATTTTGAAAACTTGATCCTAGAGAAGATTTAGTCAAAAGCACCCAATCAATTAACTTTCAACAGCCATAAACCTATTAGGCGAATGGCTGTTGAAAGTTTTCTACTGTTGAAATGAAATTAGTGGTGACTTAATTTATCCAAGGCTTCTTTTTTCTTCTTATCATCTAGCTTGCTTTTGATCATTGATTTGCTAATCTGATAACTTAGAGATAAGCGGAAATTTTGAGTGTTACTTTTGCTATGACTATCAATTTTAAAATTGGTACCCATAGAGTATCCGTTATAACTCTGCAAGCCCAAAAGATCATAAGCAGAAAGGGAAGCAATTAATTTTTTATTTAAGAATTTATGCATTACGCTAAGACTTATATTGACATTGCTATGACTTTTACCCTGAGGATTTACATAACTACTATAGTGATTATTTGCCTCTATGGTAGTAAGAGTAGTTGGAGAATAAGAGTAATTAATAGTTGCATATTCCGTTGCCCCATTAACATATCGATATAATAATTTTTCTCTATCGCTATATTTATAATAAATATATCCTCCACTCACATTTACTCTAAATTTCCTAGTCACCGTTATACCTGCCCACAAACTTCCAGAAAATTCATCCTGATTAGAAACGTTCTGATAAGTGGTTTGAGTTTTACCACTATCAATCAATGTGCGAATAGAACTGAAAACATTTTTAATATGGTTATACCCAAGATTAGCGTTTAAGTTAAATTTACTTTTAACATAACTTACATTAAAATCATAGTTATCTGTTAGGGCAGGTGTAACCAAAGGATTACCGAATCGTATATTATAAGGATCGCTATAATCTATATTGGGATTAAGTTCTAGAATACCAGGCCTACGAATAGTTTCACGATAAACTAAGGTTGAATTAAATTGTTTATTAAATTCTTTAAAAATAGTAACGCTAGGTAATAGACGTAAATAAGCGTTATTAGCATCAGCAGAATTTCCTTTTACAAATTGAAAATCAGACAGTGTCTGTTCAGCCTGTACTCCCGAAACAATTCTCATTTTTTTAGGTAGAATCAGTACTAATGCTGTACGAAGCGTTATAATTGATTGATGAAAATAAAAATTATTACTTAGCATTTCATTCGTAATAAAATTATTGTCAATCTTATTCAAATAACTAGTACTTAAAATATTATGGTACGTATTGATTGTATAAGAAGCCCCTGTAGAAATAAAAATAGTACCGGTGTCATTCAGTGGCTTGTTATACTTACTACTAAAATAAAAAGAACGAACATAATTATCAGTCAGCTGCACCTGAGTAGAATCTAAACCAGTCGGTAAAAAATTAGATTGAAGAAATTGCTGATAGAAATCTCGGCCGTTATTATTTTTACTGAAGCTTAACCCACTCCATAATTGCAGTTTTTCAACAGGATTTTTTCCTTTCCACTGAAATGAACTTGAAAAAGAATGGCTATTTCCATCACCATTATATTGATTAGTTCTTGAGTTCGCTTTGTATATTTTAAAATCACTATCTAGGTTAGTAGAAAGAATTTCTGAATGTTTGTCGTAGTAATTTAAATTCCCTTGATATACTAAACTTGCATTGGTGTTTTTATTGAAATCATAATCCGCTTGAATACGCATATTAGGATAGATATAGCGATTATAAAAATCAGTATTCGAATAAAAATAGTTGACCGAATCTTTATAAAAATTTTGTCTGTGAGAATATGAATTACCCTTTTCAATACCATTGCCCACTCCTAAACTGGTAGTTAGATTAAGTTTACTAGTACGATAATTATAATTCCCTGAAATTCCTTTATCCCCTCTAGTCCCGGCACTGATACCAATTCTTTCATAGATACCAATGCGACCTTTTTTGGTTATAATATTTATAACACCTCCAGGATAAGTAGCATATTCAGGGGGAGGGTTACTCATAATCTCCACCTTCTCAATTACACTAGCTGGCAAACTTTCGAGTAAATCAGATAATTGTTGACCACTCAAATTAACAGGTTTCTCATCCATCAAAATAAGCGGAGTTTTTCCCTGCATCAATAGTGTACCGTCAGCATTTACATTCATTAAAGGAAGATTACGAAGCATCTCCGATGCACTACTTCCACTACTCAAAGGGCTCTCGGAAACATTGAAAATCAATTTTCCTTCTTTACTTTCAATTAATGGTTTTTCGGCATAAACGATTACCTCATTTAATGCAGTAGTCGCTTCATTCAACTTTATTTCCGCCAAAAAAATATCCATTTTGTCTCTGTAAACACGGATACTATCAATTTGCACAGTGGAGTAACCAACGTTAGTAATGGTTAATTTGTAATAATCAGGAATTAATTTCTGAAAATCAAAGCCGCCATTTTTATCTGCTACCAAGTTAATAGCAGCGATTGTATCTTTAAGATGCTGAAGACTCACTCCGGCAGAAGCTAATGGTTTGCCAGATTTGCCATCAATGATATTACCTGAAATTGTGCCTATTAAAGTTTTGGATTTAACAATTCCCTGAGCTGAAACTGCTGATAGAAACCCAATAAAGCAGATCGTTAGTAGTGTTTTGAACATTTTTCTTCGAATGGCGCAAAGTAACGACTAAATTGTCATTTTTCAGACTAAAAGATGAATAAATTCAAAAGAAATAATCTACTTACTAGAAATCAATTATTTCGGTATTATGTAAAATTATAAATTGTATTTAACAACAAATCGGTCAGGAAATTATAAGATAATTTCCTGACCGATTTGATAATGAAGCGAAAATTATTATTCTACCAAAAGAAAGAATAAAGCGCCACTAAAATCCCAGCTATAAGTAATGCACCCACTGCAAAAGTATTGTTTAATTTAAACATGGATCGATCTACTTCCAAACCATTGGTTTTTATTCCTCTCCTATAATCTATTTTACTGATGATATACATTACAATAACACATATTATAAATACAAAACCCATCCTATCCATAAAAGGAATTTCATACAGTGAACTGCCATCCGTGTGCTTTATTAGTGTGGTAAATCCGTAAGGTTGTAAAAACGAAAGGTCAATTAAAGAAGGAATGAACTTAAAAAATATAGATAATGCAAAACCTCCAACTGTCGCAAATAAAGCTGCATTAGAGCTTGTTTTTTTCCAGAAGAACCCTAATATAAACATAGCAAAAATACCAGGACTCACAAAACCTGTATACTCTTGAATAAATTCAAAGCCTCCTTTTTTATCAATTCCCATAAATGGAGATAAAAGACAGGCAATCAACATCGCCACTAGTACAGCGATCTTGCCCGTTTTTACCAATTGACTTTCAGAAGCATTTGCATTGAGCTTTTTCTTATAAATATCTAAAGTGAAAATAGTAGAAATACTATTTGCTTTACCCGCCAATGAAGCCACAATAGCCGCTGTCAATGCTGCAAAAGCAAGTCCCTTTAATCCAGTAGGCAAGAGATTCAATAATACAGGATACGCTTTATCAGGCATCAACTCTCCATTCAACATCATCTCTTTTTGAAAATACCCTTCTTGATATAATACATAAGTTGCAATGCCTGGCAACACAACAATGATGGGCATTAATAATTTCAAAAAGGTAGCAAACAAAATTCCTGTTCTAGCAGTTTTTAGGTCTGCCCCTAATGCACGTTGAGTAATATATTGATTACAGCCCCAGTAATTTAAATTCCCTATCCACATTCCTCCAATCAATACGGTTAGTCCAGGTAAGCTTGGGTAATTGGCATTGTCAGTTTTAAAAATCATATGAAAATGATCGTCTGATTTTTCCATCATCTTTTTAAAACCATTCACTACTCCACTGGTATGATAATGATCTGCCACCATGGTAAGCGCTATGTAAGTAGTTACCAAGCCGCCCAATACTAAAAAGAAAACTTGAATAACATCTGTATAACCAATCACCTTCATTCCTCCAAGTGTGATGACGATTGCAAAAATTGCTAACCCATACATACACACATATAAATTAATTCCAGAAATACTACTAATGGCTAAAGCGCCTAAATACAAAATAGAAGTAAGATTTACCACCACATATAATAATAACCAAAAAACAGCCATGATCATTGCTACCGTTGAATTATAGCGTTGACTCAAAAACTGTGGCATGGTATAAATCTTATTCTTTAAATAAACCGGAATAAAGAAAATAGCCACCACTAATAAAGAAGCACCTGCCATCCACTCATAAGTAGAGATGGCCAATCCCATTTGAAAACCATTTCCACTCATGCCGATAAATTGTTCAGCACTTATATTACTTGCAATCAAAGATGCTCCAATAGCCCACCAAGTAAGTGACCCTTCCGCTAAAAAATAATCATGTGATGCTGAAACGGTTCCCTTCTTTTTTTTATAGTAAACCATATAGCCGTAGCCCGCTACAATAAAAAAATAAACAAGAAATACAAGATAGTCTGGAGTTTTTAAAGCATTCATAAGCTTAATCAAATTTTAAAACAGCCCTTTAATTTAAATGAAAATAGTAATCCCTAGTTTTTATAGTTACCAATTTAAAGATATGTTTTTATTTCTTGATGACCCGAAGCAGTCAATTTAGTTTAAAAATAAAAAGGGCCTCAATTAATTGAAACCCTTTCTTCAAAACTATTTTATTAGTAGAACCACTTTTGTAAATCATTTATCTAAATCACCCTAATCATTAGCAATTGAACGATGCTGTAGCTTTCTAAAATGTTTTATACGATGAAAGGTGAGATAGTTAGCATTATGATAATTATCAGCTCCTCCCTCTTCATCATCCCAGGCTGTTCTAGATAAGTAGATGATATGATTACCATCAAACTGCCAATCAATATATTGGAAACCATGTTTCAGCACATCTGGATGAGAAAGTAGCAACTGATGAATAGTCCATTTTTTTAAATCAGGAGAACTTTTAATGACGAGTTGATTGCGAACTGAACCAGCATCCATATTTTTAAATTCGGAAGAAGTGCTATTGCAGATGGTCCAATAAAGTTTTGATTTAGCATCATAACGAATTGAAAATTTCTTAGCTCCACCTTCAAAATCTAGAAAACCTGTTGCTGGATTAAATGATGCATTTAATCCATCCTCGCTAATATTAACAATCGCTGCTTGTTCACGCCCCTTTTCGGTGGAGGATACACGCAAATAATCTACCAACTTGCCATCAGGAGTTAGTACTGCATTCCCTTCAATCCAACCTCTAAATTTTCCCTCCAAATAAGTAGGATTATGAGAAAGGAAATTAGTGGTGGTCCAAGAGGAAGCATCCAAAAGATCTGCATTCATTGGAGCGGAGATCATCATGGCGCTATATCTCAATCCCCACAATTTGCTATCTGACTTTGCATTTTCAATTGCGCGCCAGATTCGATTGTTATGAATAAGCATTGGCATTGGAGCAGTATGATATTCTCCCTCCCGCAATAAACCCGACTTGCTCGAAGTGGGTTCAGTCCAAGTCTTTCCTCCATCAGCAGAACGACGAATGATTAAGTTTCCATGATGTTTCCATGTTCCCATCAAATATAATAACCCTTGGTGAACAAAAAGATTTGACCAAAATTGTCCTTGAATTAAAGAAACTTTTTCCCAAGACTTGCCATTATTAGCAGATTGAAAAACTGCTGTAGCAGCTTGCTCATGCTCTTTAGAAGCAGGTCCAAAATAATCATGTGATGCAACTAATTTTCCATTGGGTAATCTACAAATACTAGGAGAACCTATAAAAGTCTTCGTTGATGCTGGAACATAGTCGACTACTATTCCTGGAACTTTAGTTGACTGAGCTTTCAACAAAAAAAGGGAAATGAAAAACGTTGCCCCCAGAAGAATGGAAAATTTACTTGAAAAAATCTTATACATAAATTTTTAATTATTGATTAGCTAAAATAAAAATTTGCTAAATAGTGTGATGAAATATAATCAAGCCTAATCGTTCAATTGTAATATTGAAGCTACACAATTTTAACAATTGAAAACTAGATTGGGAATAAATCATTCAAAATTTTTGCGCTATTGTAAAAATTTTATATAATGGGTAATAATACTTTTAATTAAAACTAAAGGTGGGGCACAAAATACTGTAGACCATTTCTTAGAAATACTTTAAATTACCTTTTAAAAATCAGTAATCAATCTCTCCCATTAAAATCAAACGGTATGAACAATAAGCTTCTTTTTCTAGCAATGCTGCTATTTTCCTCTTTGTCCAACGCCCAACCCTCCAAATTGCCCAATGCTAATCCACTTAAATTATGGTATGCTCAGCCCGCAACTATCTGGGAAGAGGCACTTCCGATTGGTAATGGCAGATTAGGCGCTATGGTTTTTGGTGGGGTTGAAGAAGATCATATTCAGTTTAATGAAGAGACTTTATGGACGGGCGCTCCCAATGATTATGCTCATGAAGGCGCCGCTAATTATTTGGGTAAAATAAGAGAATTGCTATGGCAAGGAAAACAGGATGAAGCGCAGAAATTAGCCATGGATAAGTTTATGAGTGTTCCACTAACCCAGCGCAAATATCAACCCTTTGGAGACATTTGGTTACGATTCCCTTCGCAAGGAGAGGTAAGCAATTATCAACGTGAGCTTGATTTATCAACAGCAATAAATCGTACAACTTACCAATCGGGTTCAACTAAATATTCACGTGAATATTTGGCAAGTGTTCCCGATCAAACTATTGCGATTGCGCTGAATGCAGATAAAAAAGGAGCGATTACATTTGATCTTTCACTTTCAGCCTTGCATGAAGGCTTTACCTCAATTGCAAAAAATGATGGCACAATAGAATTGAATGTAAAAGTAAAAGATGGAGTGCTGACTGGTACTGCAAAGGTGAGGGTAATGACTAAAGGTGGAACAATTTCCATCTTACAAAATCAACTTCATATTGAAAAGGCCGATCAGGCGACGATCTATCTAGTAGCAGCCACTAGTTTTGTTAATCCAAAAGATGTATCGGGAAAACCTGGACTACTATGTAATCAATATTTATCGAAGATTGGGACTAAGAAATTTGAGTGGGTAAAACAAAATCATATTAAAGATTATCAATTTTATTTCAATCGGTTTTCAATTGATTTGGGTCATTCGGCTACTGAAAAGAATCCTACTGATACTCGGCTAAAAGAAATGCAAACAACAATGGACCTTTCATTAAGTGCATTGTATGTTCAGTATGCGCGTTATTTGATGCTTTCAAGTAGTAGGCCTGGAACCTACCCTGCGAATCTTCAAGGTATTTGGAATAATAAAACTAATCCGCCATGGGATAGCAAATACACTGTCAACATCAATACAGAAATGAATTATTGGGCGGTGGAAACACTTAATCT
>CANCRO010000055.1 GCA_947380605.1 Chitinophagaceae bacterium | reverse complement strand
TTCGAGACCACCACTAATTTCTAATGCAATAAATTTCGTCGCATCTTTTCTTGTGCGCTCAATAAAACCTGTTACTGTTACCATTTTTTTAAGTTTTGAATTGTGAATAAATGAAAATGAGTTCCCTTACACTCGGACCTAGGAGGGTGGTTCGGTTGCTCAAGTTCTGGGAGGGGTCTTGGGGGGGAGTAACCTACCCTCTCATGTACACAAAAAAATTCCAGGTATACAGAAATAATTGAAATGGTTATTTATATGGAGGAATATGGGGGGGTACTAACAAATTCAATTATTGAATGGGGGTAGTTGAAAAAGTGGCTAGGGGTAGAAAATTTTATGTTAATGCTATATTAGTCTTATTAGCTCATGATTTTGTAAATGTATAATTATCACAAAAAAGTTGGGAGGGTGGATACACCCAATTTATTACACGTAGAATATTGAATATCACAGTTTGATTCCAAAAAGTTAGGAAGGATAGGAAAGAATAATACAATAATGTAATAAATAAATTTAAAGTATATTATTTAAACATTTGCATGCTCAATTTGTAAAATTATCCATCCTATGCTTCCTTTCTAATCTTCAAAATCATCCACAGAATATTCCATATCACTGTCAATTGGATTTATTTTGACTTTTTTTAGAGCATCAACCAATTTATAGGGTTTTTGATTATTCATGCTCTTTTGTGTGAAACCGTGTTTTTTTAACACATTTCCCAGTCTTCTTAAAAAAGATGGATCACCTGCTTTCATTTTTTCCTTTTGAAGGACAAAATTCATGATATCAGTGGCAGTCATATATATTATACTTGATTCATTATCCTCAGCTGAAGGGGTTCTAAAATATTTTGTAACCAATTCCTCTTCTATACTCACTCTAACGAAAGCTTTATTGTTATCTTCAATTAGCTCATTATCTATTTTATCAAAATGATATTTAAACTTACCTGGAGAATTTTTTTGTTCCTTATATAAATGGTATGCCTGACTATAAACAAGATCCATATCAACCTCATGCATATAATCAATATCCTCGCAATTAATGACCAAATACCTTCTGTTTCCTGTGGGATCTGTTAAAAACTCCACTTCATTTACAGAACCTACAAAAGAAGCCCTTCTAACAAAGTTTTCATTGTAAACCCCGTATGCTTTTCTTAACCTTATTGCTGATTGTGTGATTAATGCTTTAAGACTACCTAATTCAATTTTGTTCAAATTCTCCAATTCATCCAGATTAATAATAAAGTTTTCTGCTAGATTTACCAGTGTGTCTTTATTATTTGGATTAACTATTCCTGAATATAAATATCCTTCTAAGGAATTGGGAACCAGTTTGTTCAACCAAGTAGATTTACCGATCCCCTGATTTCCTATAAAAACTAAAACATGCTGATTAACCTCGTTTTTACTAATTGAACAGGCTACAGTACTCACCAACCATTTGGGAAATGCTTTTTTCCAGAATTGTAAATTTTGAACTCTAACAGTGTCCATTAATTGTCCAATATAATCAGGACTCTTTTTTGTGTATTTAGGAAGTGTATTGAAATATTCCAGAAATGGATCACTTTCCTCTATAAAATCCGAATTTATAATACTCTTCAGTGTACTTATCTGGCATTTAATACCTGCATGGTTCAAATCCCTAAAAAGTGAATTCATATCCCTCTCTGTCAGAAATTCATAATTTTTCCCCTTGATGGTTTTAAACTCCGTTCTGTCAGAAATGGGATTATATCTGAATTGGTATTTTGAAGAAAGGTAATTTTCAATTGCTAAGACAGCTGTGGGTGTTTTAGTGACGGAAGTAGCTGATTTAGCTGAAGATACTTTTGCCATAGGGTAAGGTTTACAACAAATGTAGGTAAGTATTAATACCTATCTCTTTTTGAAGCATTAATGCCAAATATTCTATTTACGCTTGTCAGCCTCTTTTAGTCTAAAATAATGAGGTTAAAAACGCTATTTGTCCCTGAGAAAAACATTTACAATTTCTAATCAATTTAATTAGAGTGAATTCAATAATAATCAATGATATCAATGGTTTTATCGATTATTTAATTTAATTTTGAAGCCTAAATATACGTGATAAGAACAGTCATTATCACTACCCTAGAAAGCAATTCAAACGTAGAAAGCCTCATTAAATAGCAATTAAATATTGCTGTTGTCAAAAACATTCCATAAAATAATTTTTTAAAATAATTCCTGGGAACCAATCCTAGGATTCTGGTTGCTAGAAGGGATAAGCTCCTTCTAGCTTCTGCACCAGCCAAAATAAGCAAAGCAGAACAACATTAAATGCAGAATATTATGACACAGACATTTTACCCAAGCGTTAGCAGCAATGAAACAATTCATTACTATAGCTCCAATACAGCAATTACTAACTCAATTCAGTTTTATAGCAATGTAGGGAGCTTTTACAAAAAAAAGGTTGAACTTTCATCTCATCTTTCCACCTACTACTCATCATCACCCCTCCCTAATTCCTTATTTACTCCCTTCATTAATAGTGTTAGAGTATATAGTTATAATAACATTGGTTCAAACATAACACTATCGTATGTTTCAGAAGAATTAGAACCACCTGTTTTAACCCCAAAACATACTTTTTTTCCGCTATTTTGGACTGACAGGGAAACTATAAAAGTTCCTAAAAAATTGGTGTATACCTTGACAACGCTATTCCCCAAAAAGGTTTTGAAAACTATAGACAATGATTTGAATGTAGCAATTGACCTTTGCTTGCTATTTACCACTCAACTTACCTCTACTTATTTTGAAATGCTAAATGGAGATAATTCAGAAGGTTGGAAATCTCTCAAGGCAGAATACTTAAGGGATCAATTGCACATTGATCCAGAAAGCTACAGACGTGTGAGAGAAGTATTGGAATACCCATTAATTAAGGGCTCTATTCTAGAATGTGATTACAAAAAAGAAATAGGGTCTAGATGCTATAATTACAGGCTAGGAGGGGCTTTTATTGGTAAGGGAATAGAGAAGTATTCTTTAAGAACAGATGTCGTTAAATCGCTTCTAAATAAGCACCTTACAAGAGCGTACAAGGCTGCTGCAGTAAATCCTATCTGTAAAAATTTAATAGAATTATATCCTATTATAACACTTCCAACTATTGAAGAAATTATGGAGGAAGCAAAACGGTTAGTTAGCAATAATTATTTTACTAAAAAAGGTAAAAGGCTGATTTTTAAAAATAAGCATAAAAAAAGCTATTTCAAAAATCCTGAAACCTTATCATTTGTTGAAGAGGGCATTGAAATTTTTGAATATCTAACTAACAATGGTCTTAAAGTACCAATTGAAGGTTCTAAGGAAAGTGGTGGAAGAATAGTAGATTCTTTTAATCTTATGCCCAGTTGGATTCGTAATCTTATAAAAATTGAGGGTGAACCAATTGTTGAAATTGATTATTCATGTCTTCACCCAAATATTGCTATGAATCTTTATGGTGGATCAAAAGAATTCTTAACACATCAAGATATAGCCTCTATAACAGGAATTGATTTATATGAAATTAAGAAAGAACATCTTTCGTTTTTCAATAAGCATCCCAAACACATGAAGAAATCTCCGTTATACAATCATTACATTGAAAGCGAACCGAAAATGATGGCTAATATATTATCCGAAAAAACCAACAGTAAATCTAAATACAAAATAACCTCTAGAAAGCTGTTTAAAAAAGAAGTGGAAATAATGACTGAGGTTGTCAAACAACTTAATCAAGATGGAATTTATGTAGGATATATTTATGACGCACTTTTTTGTCAACCTTTGCATGCTGCACATGTAAAATCGGTTATGGACGAGATAGTACAAAAGCATGGGGTGAAGACATCAGCCAAAATTTCAGTAAGCAGGAATAAAATCATTTCAAAAAAAATAACCCCTGAAAAACCAGTTGAGCTGCAAACTACTGGTACAAACCTATTTTTACTACAACCAAGTCAACCTCCTTTCCCCTACTCTACAATATTAAATTACAACATTAATAAAAATAATTTAGCATGTATTTAATCCATTTATACCCATTTTTACTGCTGAATTGGAAAAGCTTAAACGGTTCTAATTGTAAATACCTAATTAACCAAAATGGTTATCTTATTTGCTTACAAAAGAAAGGCTCAAACAAATTCCTTAAAAGCAGAATTGACAGAGCAGGATATTTCACTGTGAGACTAAATAAAAATGGTCAATCTTCCACCCAATTTGTTCACAGGTTGTTAGCTACAGCATTTATCCCCAATCCAAACAACAAGCCCTTCATCAATCATATAAATGGAATTAAAACTGATAATAGACTAGAAAATTTGGAATGGGTGACACACGCTGAAAATATTAAATATGCTTATGAATTAGGGCTCATTAATAAATCTAAATACGTTATTGACAGCTGTACTGGGAAAACTTTTAAAAGTTCAAAGGAAGCGGCACTGTTCAATAATATTAAACACAATACCCTAAGGTGTTATTTAAATGGCCAGATAAAAAACAAAACTTGTTTGAAGTACCTAATGGCCGCTTAACTATCCCCATTTACTGATTTCATTAGTAATAATATTTTGGGTGGTTATAGCGTAAATCCGCTGTGTAATTAAGGTATTAGAATGACCAAGTATTTTTGAGATAACATTCAAAGAAATGCCTTTGGATAAAGCAATATTACCAAATGTCCTCCTTCCAACATGTGAACTAATTCTTTTTTGAATTTCAGCCATAACACCAATCTCGGCAATATATTCATTGTACTTCTGTATGCTGTAGTGAGGTAACAGATTACCCTGCTTCTTATGCTCAGGATTATACTTTTGTATTATTTCCAACACTTTAGGCAATATTGGTATTGTGCAGACGATCCCTGATTTTTGCCTTGGTTTAATAATCCATTGCCTCCCAATTGAATCAATTGATATATCCTCCCTATTTAAATTTGCCAAATCTGTGTAAGCTAAACCTGTGTGGCACTGAAACAAAAAAAGATCCCTAGCAAGCATGTGTTTTGGTTTGACAAGTAGTACACCTTCAAATGCAATTACCTCTTGTTCTGTCAGATAAACCTGAATGGTATCCTTAAAAACTGTCTTATGTGAATTAAGGGGACTTTTTGAAATTGTTCCCTCCATAACAGCAACATTGAGAATCCGCTTAAGATTAATGCAATATTTCACGGCAGTATTATGTTGGTTATTATCATGAACACGCAAGTAACAATCAAAGTCCATAATAAATTTAGTTGTAATATCACGCAGGAGAATATCCTTCCTTTTTAAGGACCCCTCAATGAATGCTTTTACCTTATTATATGTAAAAACATATTTTTCATACGTGGAATAAGCGAAATCCTTATTTACCCGCAACTTTAATTGCTCATTAAAATCACTTATTGTTTTTAGCAAGGATGGCTCATCTTTGGAATCAGCAAATAACTTTTCCATGATTGCAGGAAGGTGGATATTAGTGGTTAACACCTCTTCTCTATAGAGATCGGCTATTTTAACCATTACTCCTTCAATCCAATTGTTTATCTGTTTAGCAGGAGTTTTACTGCCTTTTAAACGTTGTTTTGAAATGTTCCAGTCTTTTGGATCGATATAATACCCTGTTGACTTCTCAACCTTCTTGTTTTGTAAGGAAATTCTCAGCATGAGTGGAACTAATCCTTCATTGTTCATTTTGGTACGTCTTAACCAAAAGAGGACTTTAATTGTGTTTGCCATTTCTTTAGTGTTTAGAAACTGGCAGGAAATTGAGGTTGGCTTCATCATAAAACAGCGGCAAACTATGCCACCATTTATGCCACCACTTACAATATGTTTATGGTGTATTTAAATGAAAAAAGCCTCGTAAATCAATGATCTACAAGGCTAAATTTTCTTTTTTGCTCCCCCTTCCCGACTTGAACGGGAGACCCTCTGATTAACAGTCAGATGCTCTAACCAACTGAGCTAAGGAGGAGTGTTGCTTTTTTATTGGAGAGCAAAAATAAGGCATTTTAGTTTTTAACAAAAATTAAATGCCTATTTCTATCAATTAAATAAGTTATTTTCTTCGAAACCTACAAATACCCCCTCTTTTCTAATTTCTACCTGGAAAGTTTTTAGAAAATAGCCCTCCCCACTTACATTTCGCCCATTTCCTAAACTAAATTTATACCGATGAAGCGGACATACAATATTACCTACTGCATCCAAATGCCCATTCGCCATGATCCCTCCTGCATGTGGACATTTTTGAGCACATGCCAACAGCTGATCCTTATGCAATGCAAGGCAGATAGTCTTTCCAGCCAACGACACCGATGCCATACCATTGGAGGAAAAGGAAATCTCCGCTACACTATCCGCCAACTTATGCCAAGTACATTTTTTTTGTTTCATACTGAGTGAGTCACCCTGCCGATCCGGTGAGTCACCCTGCAGGGTGACTCACCGGATACAGAAAATTCTAATAAAAATATTCCGCTCGATAAGGATACCTTATCTGGTACATCTCCCGCACCTTATTTAATATCGTTTGACGTAACCCATCAATATTTAATTTTTCTGTCGCCGACACAAACACACAATTTCCATTGGTCTCGTTTTGCCACCTTTCCCTTAAATCAATCAATAACTGAGCCTTCACCTCCGGCTCCAACCACTCATCAAAAGTCTGCTCCTCATACCGATCCATTTTATTAAAAATAGTTATCGTCGGCTTCTCTGATGCGCCCAACTCCGCCAAAGTTTTATTCACCACCTTCAACTGCTCCTCATATAGTAAATGTGAAATGTCTACCACATGCAATAAAATATCTGCCTCCCTCACCTCATCCAAGGTACTCTTAAAACTCTCCACCAAATGATGCGGTAACTTTCTTATAAACCCAACCGTATCACTTAACAAAAACGGTGTCTGCTCAAAAACTACTTTTCTTGTAGTCGTGTCTAGCGTGGCAAATAATTTATTTTCTGCAAACACTTCACTCTTACTCAATAAATTCATCAGTGTAGATTTCCCTACATTGGTATAACCTACCAATGAAACGCGAATAAACTCTCCTCGCTCTTGACGCTGTGTAGAAGCCTGTTTATCAATTTCGGCTAAGCGTTTACGTAATAAACTAATCTTATCCTTTACAATACGACGATCGGTTTCAATTTCAGTTTCCCCTGGACCCCTTGTGCCTACTCCACCTCCCTGCCTTTCCAAATGTTTCCACATCCCCTTTAATCTCGGCAAAATATATTGATACTGCGCCAACTCTACCTGAGTTTTGGCTTGTGCAGTTTTGGCTCTACTTGCAAAAATGTCTAATATTAAATCGCTTCGATCAATCGTCTTCACTCCCAACTCCTTCTCAATGTTTTGAATCTGTGACCCTGTTAACTCATCATCAAAAACTACTAACTCCACCTCCCTGTTTAAGCTCACATATTTTTTTATTTCTTCTAGCTTTCCTTTTCCTACAAAAGAACGTGGATCTGGATGGGCTAACTTTTGTGTAAATCTTTTCACCGCAATCACCCCCGCAGTTGCTGATAAAAATGCTAGCTCATCCAAGTATTCATTCAGCTGCTGCTCCGTTTGGTCGGAAGTAACTACACCTACCAACACCGTTTTCTGTTCCTGCTTCAGTTGTTTTTTATCTATCAAAATTTATTATTTAAACGCTATTTTTTTTATTCAAAAAATGATTAGTTCTAAGGTACAATATTAAGCTAGTACTTTAATAGGCTTACAAAAATAAAGCGTTCCGATTGTTATCGAAACGCTTTTACTAATTTTCACCAAACCATCTACTTAATGGCTGCAGTAGCATTGGCCGAAGTCGTCCATTTTTTCATTTCATCACAATCGCCATACTCCTTATCAATCTTAATATAATTTCCTGAAATTTTTTCGTTAAACCATTTGTCTAATGCTTCTGCCTTCTTTTCTTCTAAGGCTCGCTGCGCTATTTTATTATAATCATCGCGAATATTTTCACGGTGTGGTTCCGTTCTGCTCATCAAATAAACTATCCTAACTCCTTTTTTACCTTTTTCATCCACATACTCAACTGGCTGAGAGTATTGGCCTATTTGCAAATTTTTCATCATCAACACCAAATCCTTATCTAGCTGATCAATGGTGATTAAGGCGCCTCCTTCTGCATTTTGTTTTCTACCTCCAGTAAATTTACTGCTCTCATCATCACTATATTTACTAACCGCTTCACCAAATTGAATAGTGCCTGCTATCAACTTAGATCGAACAGAATCTAACTTTAAAATAGCTTCACTCAATTCTGTTTTAGTAACCTGAGGAATTTTTAAAATGTGGCGAACAGTGGCGTCATCCCCGGCACGACTAACCATTTGAATAATATGGTAACCAAATTTTGATTTAAAGGGACTTGAAATTTGTCCTTCCTTTAATGAAAATGCCTTGGCCATAAACACGGGATCCCACTGCTTTTCATTTCTATTAATATCGTATTGACCAGATTTATCTTTACTTCCTGGATCATCTGAATATAAAGCAGCCAATGTTTTCATTTCCTTTTTACCACTCTCTAACTGCAGCTTAAATTCTTTTAGTTGATCTACACAGTATTCTTCTGCATCACGACTAGCCTTAGGAAAACGAACAATTTGACCAATCTCTAACTCACTTTCATAATACATCAAGCTGTCTTTATTCAGCTTGTCAAAAAATATATTTACTTCTTTAGGTGTGATGCGAATGCCTTCAACAATTTTATTGCGCATGGCAGCAGCAAGTTTTCTGTCTCTAAAACCTTCTTTAAAATCTTCCTTTAATTGATAGACCGTTTTACCTGAAATTTCTTCCAACTTTTCTTTGCTTCCATAAGCACCAATAAAATACCTGATTTGATTATCAATATCAGCAGCAACATCTTCTTCTGTCACAGGTAAAGAATCTTTTTCGGCCTGCAATACCAATGCTTTAATACCCATTGCCTGCTCTAGTGTTAAACAACGAGCATTCGCAGGTACTTCCATTCCTTGTCGCTCCATATCCTGGATGCTATTATCAATATCACTTTTTAAAATAATTTTATCGCCCACCACCGCAATGATTTTATCTGCCACCATTTTTTTTGCTTGGGCAAAAGCAGTCATACTAATCAATCCATTGACTACTAACAATAAAAAAAATCTTTTTGTATTCATAATAATTATTAAGTACCTAAAAATTTTGTGTTGACTAAAGGCCTCAACATTCAGTTTGCCAAAACAATTTATTCTGACTCTCCTCAAAAATAAAGAGCTATTTAATCAATAGCCCTTTGGGTAAGTATGTTTAACAAATCTTTGTATTCATCTGAAATTTGACTTTTTATACAATCAAATCTTATAAGGTCCGCTTCACTTCTAATTCTTCGAAAGCCTCCACGATATCTCCCACCTGAATATTTGCATAATTCTTAATGGTTAAACCGCACTCCATATTGTTGTTTACTTCTTTTACATCATCCTTATATCTCTTCAAACTACCTAGTTCACCCGTAAAGATTACGATACCATCTCTTACCAAGCGTATTCTATTGTTTCTGGCAATTTTACCATCCAATACAATACATCCTGCCACTGTAGCCTTATCAAATTTGTACATTTCTTTAATCTCCACATTGGCAAGTATTTTTTCTTCCACCCCTGGTTCAAGCATACCTTCCATTGCACTTCTAATTTCTTCAATAGCATTGTAAATGATAGAGTACAATTTAATCTGTATCGATTCTGCCTCTGCTAATCGAGCCGCTTGTATAGAAGGGCGAACATTAAATCCAATGATAATAGCATCCGATGCATTCGCCAACGTAACATCACTTTCTGTGATAGCACCTACTGCTTTATGAATCACTTTCACCACAATTTCTTCTGTACTTAATTTTTGCAATGAATCACTCAAGGCCTCAACAGATCCATCCACATCTCCTTTAATAATTACATTCAATTCCTTAAAGTTACCCAATGCCAACCTACGACCAATTTCATCCAAAGTAATATGTTTCTTAGCGCGCATTCCTTGCTCACGCAATATCTGTCCACGTTGATACGCCTTTTCCCTAGCTTCACTTTCATCAGCATATACTTTGAAAGTTTCACCTGCTTGTGGTGCTCCATTTAATCCAAGTATTAATACCGGTGTTGATGGAGGGGCAATATCACTGCGCTGATTGCGCTCATTGTACATTGCTTTTACCTTACCAAAATTTTGTCCGGAAACAATCATGTCTCCAATTTTCAATGTTCCATTCTGCACCAAAATAGTGGCAACATATCCGCGACCTTTATCAAGGGTAGCTTCAATCACCGTACCATTAGCAACTTTTTCTGGGTTAGCTTTCAACTCAAGAATATCGGCTTCCAATAAAATCTTTTCCATTAACAAATCAATGTTCAGGCCTTGCTTAGCACTGATCTCTTGACTTTGATATTTACCACCCCAACTTTCCACCAATATATTCATGGAAGCAAGTTGTTCTTTAATTTTTTCTGGATTAGCCCCATCGCGATCAATTTTGTTGATGGCGAATATCATAGGCACATTCGCAGCTTGAGCATGAGATATCGCTTCTTTTGTTTGAGGCATTACTGCATCATCCGCTGCAATTACAATCACTGCAATATCAGTAACCTTAGCACCACGGGCTCTCATCGCTGTAAACGCTTCGTGACCGGGTGTATCTAAGAAGGTGATAGCTCTGCCATCTTTTAAAGTAACCTCGTAGGCTCCAATATGCTGAGTAATTCCACCGGCCTCACCTGCAATTACGTTGGTGTTGCGGATATGATCCAATAGAGAAGTTTTACCATGATCAACGTGACCCATGATCGTTACAATCGGCGCTCTTGGTTTTTGATCCTCTTCATTATCTTCCTGCTCATGCTCTTCTATTTCAGCAACATCTTCTACGCCAATAAATTCTACTTCATAATTAAATTCACTGGCTACTAATTCAATTACATCAGCTTCTAATCTTTGATTGATAGAAACCATGATGCCGAGGTTCATACACTTACTGATTACATCAGCAAAACTTACATCCATTAAACCTGCCAATTCACTCACCGAAATAAATTCGGTTACCTGTAATTTATTGGTCTCTTCCCCTTCTGCACCCCTTTGCTCAGCCATTTCCTCGCGCTTAGCTTTGCGGTATTTGGCTTTCGTTCCTTTGGTTTTTCCTCCACCTCCGCCAGATAATTTGGCTTGAGTTTCCTTTATCTTATCTTGAATTTCTTTAGCATCAATTTCACGATCTTCTCTGCGTGCAGGTGCTTGAGATGGCCTATTAGAGTTGAAACGATTTCCTGCTGGACCAGCTGCTGGTCGAGCACCGCCTGGTGCACCAGATCCGCCTGGACGATTTCGATTCATATCGCTTCCACCTACTGGTCTTTGACCACCACCCTGATAACCCGGGCCCTGTGGACCTCTTACACCTTGACTTTGTCCCTGCTGAGGCGCTTGACCACCTTTCTTTTCAATGATGATCCGCTTTCTTTTTCTCTTGTCCTCACTTTCACGTTTAGGTCTAGTATCATTATCAACTGGTAATTGGATCTTCCCTAAAATTTTTGGTCCTTCCAAACGATCTGCCTTAATATTTTCTATCGTAGCATCTCCAGTTTCATCAGTCGCTACTGTATTAATTTCTTCAGTAGGTTTTATTACTGGTGTATCCTTCGTCTTTTCTCCGACAGAAGTTTCTTCTGCATCACCCGTTTTTACTTCCGCTTTTTTAGCAGATTTTTTAGGCCTTGTTGAAGAATCAATCGCATCTAAATCAATTTTGGAAATTACTTTAGGCGCTTCCAACTCAGGTGCTGAAATTTTTGAAATTTCAACAGGTTCATTTTCTGTAGCCTTTTTATCTGATTTTACTTCAGCAGATTTACTTTCTGATGCCTTGCCTTTTTTTGATGCCGTTACATTATCGCTAGCCTCTTTAGCAGCCTTCGCTTCATTCTCCTGAGTCGATGCCAGTTTTTCATCAACAGGTTTACTTGGCTCCGCTGCTGGAGATGACTCCTTTTTCTTAAAAGAAAGATCTTCTTCATCCCGCTTTCTTTTTGAATCACCTGCTCCAGCACCTTTTGGCAAATCAATCTGTTCAGCCTTTTGCTTGGCAGCTTTATCCTGCTGAAACTCAGCTTGCAGTACCCGATACATTGGTTCAGTGAGTTTGAAATCTCGCTGCATATCGTCAGCACTAAAGCCTTTGCTTCCCAAGAATTCAACAAGTGTGTCTTTACTCACATTGAATTCAATGGCGGCTTTCATTGCCCTAGGTAATATTATGTTTTCTTTTTCTGGCATCCTTGTTTTTTATTCCGTATTTATTGACTGCTTTTTATTACAGTTGATTTAGATCAAATTTTTATGAATGATCTATTCTTTTTCAAATTCTTCATTTAATATTCTCAAGACATCAGCGATGGTTTCTTTCTCAAGATCTGTTCTGCGTTCCAACTCCTCTGCTGTTAAAGCTAATACAGAACGAGCCGTATCACAGCCCACTTTTTTAAGTGCCTCAATTACCCACTCTTCTATTTCATCGCTAAATTCTTCTAAATCAATATCAAACTCATCTACTTCACCTTCGCTATCTCTAAACACATCAATTTCATATCCTGTTAAATCACAAGCTAATTTAATATTCACTCCGCGTCTACCAATAGCAAGTGAAACTTGATCTGGCTTTAAGTATACCGTTGCATGTTTCTTTTCTTCATCTAAATCGATACTAGTAATTTTTGCTGGAGTTAGAGAACGTTGAATCAACAACTGGGTATTGTTTGTCCAATTGATAACGTCAATATTTTCATTTTTTAACTCTCTTACAATTCCATGAATACGACTTCCTTTCATCCCTACACAAGCACCCACTGGATCAATTCGATCATCAAAACTCTCTACTGCAATTTTTGCTCTTTCTCCCGGATCTCTTACTATCTTTTTAACCACAATCAATCCATCAAATATTTCAGGAACTTCAATCTCCAATAATTTTTCAAGGAAGCTAGGACTAGTTCTTGAAACGATGATAACCGCTTGGCTATTTTTTAATTCCACTTTTTTTACAACACCTCTTACGCTTTCACCTTTCTTAAAATAGTCAGATGGAATTTGCTCAGATTTAGGCAATATCATTTCGTTGCCTTCCTCATCTAGTAATAAGACTTCCTTTTTCCAAACTTGATATACCTCACCACTAACGATGTCGCCTATGCGATCTTCGTATTTTTTAATTAATAAATTTTTCTTTAAGTCGTTGATGCGACTTGCCAATGTTTGCTTACCCGCTAGGATTGCCCTGCGACCAAACTCTTTTTGAATATCTACCTCTTCATACAACTCTTCACCCACTGCATAGTCAGGCTCAATTTTAATTGCATCACTATATTCAATCTCCGTTAAGGTATTGTAAATATCTCCATCATCTACAATCATACGGCGCCTAAAAATTTCCAAGTCGCCTTTTTGATCATTTACAATTACATCAAATTGATCATCACTTCCGTATTTTTTACGAATCAATGTTTTAAAAACATCTTCCATTACTTTCATTAGCGTTGGACGATCAATATTTTCTGCTTCTTTAAATTCCTGAAAGGAATCAATCAAGTTAATTCGTGCCATAGACCTAACCAGCCACCCATTTGTTTCCCCGCCGGCAGGGGAGTTTTGTTAGTTAATTAAAATGCAATCAGTACGGTTGTTTGCTTTATTTGATCAAAAGGGATCTCCTTTGTAACCGTTACTGCTTTTTTATTTTTACCTTCTTTATATTCTATTTGTATCAAATTTTCATTAGCCGCTAACAGCTTTCCTTCGAACCTGCTTTCATCATTCAAAATCACTTCTACATTTCTACCCATGTTTTTTTTGTACTGCCGAATCAACAGTAACGGCTCATCCACTCCTGCACTCGACACTTCCAAAGAAAAATTGCCATCGGGGTACCATGCATTCTCTTCAATCGTGCGATACATTTTCCGATTGATCTTTACACATTTGTCAATACTTAAACCTGCATCAGCATCCAAAAAAACCTTTATATTATTAGTAGGCTTAATGCGAACGGATACCAAAAAAACATCCTCCATTTCTGACAGTATTTGTCCTACTAAGGTTTCTATTGCCTGTATGGAAGTTATATCTTGACTCATAATAAAAGCAGAAGGGAACGACTACCGTTCCCTTCTTTTGATTCATTTTCCTATGCAAATATAGCCATTTAAACGTAACCGCCAAAAATGACCTGAAATATTAAGTAAAAAATTAACATTTAACCTCAAATTTTTGATGATTTATTTTTAGGGGTTTTATACCTTTACAGTATGAACATTTTGAGACTCGCCTTTGAGCTATTTATGCTTTACTTGCTCTATAAGTTAATTTTCGACTTCATTATCCCTATTGCCAACACCACCAAAAAGGTAAAAAAGCAGTTCGTGGATATGAATGCGCAGATGGAGGAAAAGATGAGGCAACAAAGACAAGAGTCTACCCAGTTTAAAGCAACCCAAAAATCAGCCCCGTCTTCTAGCAAACAGGATGATTATATAGATTATGAAGAGGTTAAGTAAAAATCCCTCCTCAATATTATAAACTCAACTGCTGTATCGTTTCATGGGGAAGTAAACAATGCGTCTGTAACCCTGCTTCCATAGCCCCCTTTATATTATTAATAGAGTCATCGATAAATAGCGTTTCTTCCGCTACAATTTGGGCATCTTGCAGCACCCAGTCATAAGTGGCCACATAAGGCTTCCGTTTATTAATCAGATGAGAGTAATAACTTTTGATGAAATACCCGTCCAACGAGGATTTGCCCGTTTGCTCCAATAAAATTTGGTTGAAGGCGGTTAAGTGAATGCTGTTGGTATTACTTAAAAGAAATACAGTATACCTTGTCTTTAATTGTTCCAAAACAGCTAAACTTTCTACTCTAAAATCTAGCAAAATGGCATTCCATGCCTGCTGCATTTGCTCACGACTAGTAGCTGGGCGGCAATAACCTTGTAGCGATTTATAAAAGTCATCTTCCGCAATAGTGCCTGTTTCCAAAGCTTCAAACAAATGATTGGCATTGGCTTGAGAATACAAAGTACCAAAGTCCTGTACGCCTAAGTCGGAAAAAGCTTTTGCTGTTTTAAAGTAATCGATATCTAACAATACACCCCCTAGATCGAAGATGATATTTTTAATGGCTGCCATGCTGATCGGTTAAGAATTTATAAAAAATTGCGAGTAATTATTGAATCGCAAAATTACCGATTCAACAGCAACTTGATATAAAAGGAAGGTTTAGCTAATTTTTTACGAAGATCTACTTCGTAAAACATGCAGGACAGCAGCTCCTTTACTTGCTTATTGCGAATACTAATTTTTACAAGCAGATTAAACAACCAAGCATATTTTACTAATTTTTGCAATCGATGACTAATGCGAAGTTCGGGCCCCATCACTCTATAAACTTCTGCATCATAGGCGGATAAGGCAGCGGCAGAAAAATCTTTTTGTTCTAATGCTTTAGCAGCTTGATTGGCAGCGATACGTCCTGTATACAAAGCGTTGCCTATTCCTTCTCCAGTAAATGGGTCAATCAAAAAAGCAGCATCGCCTGTAAGTAGGTAGCGCTCTCCTGATATTGCGCGTTGCTTACCGCCCAGTGGCAATCCGTAGCCTTCTACTGACCCAATCAAGGTAGCATTTTTAAACCTTTCTTTTATTATAGGATCCTTATCAATAATATCTTGCAACTCGTTTTTTAAGTTTACTTTTTTTCGGCGAACTGCATCACTCAACATACCCACCCCTACATTGGCCTCTCCATTGGGAAGAGGAAAAATCCAAAAGTAACCTGGCAACATTTTTTTAATAAAATGCAATTCTATAAAATTGTCTGCATTGGTACCCGTTACGTTTTTGTAGTAAGCCCTTATCCCTGCTGCATAATATTTTGGCTCCATTCTAATCTTAGCAATATCCTTAGTAAAGCTAGAATGGGCGCCATTGGCAACAATCAATATTTCACACTTTAGTTGAAAACCGCCTGTTCCACTGATCAAATAGCCATCTGATTCTAAGGTGTATTGTTCAACTGAAACCCCTTCTAATAAACGAATGTGAGCACAACGCTTCATTTCCTCAACTAGAAAATTATCAAAATCTAATCGCTTACAAACGTAACCAATAGGTGATTTTTTATGGGCAGCGTCTTTTCCATTATAATCGGGGCGATAGCCAATGTCAAGCTCTTGTCGATTGGGAGAAACAAAACTTACCCCCCAGCTATTTAGTTTGAAGGGTGCCTCTTGCAAGCGAATAGCAATTTCAGGATCAATTCGATTAAGACAGGTAATTACCTTTCCGCTCAGTCCATCACCACATATTTTATCTCTTGGAAACACCGCTTTGTCTACCACTACACAGTCAATACCTAGTTGGTTTAATTGTAATGCAGCTGCTGCACCTGCCGGACCCGCACCTATAATCCCTACTCTTGAAATCAACATAAATTTTTGGGCAGATAATTTTTTTAAAAAATAAAATTATAAAAAATGATTAGTTCTATGCCGATTAAATTAAATCACTGAAGAATTTAAAAACTATGCGGCTATTTTTTAAATCCCTCCATTGTTATTACGGTTATTTCCATCTGAGTATATGCTTGAAATGCCTTGCTAGATTGGTTTACATTCATCCGCAAGGCAGTATCAATTTCATTTAATTTAAATAAAATTTCTTTCAAAAATTTATCCATTCCAACCGACAAATCAAAGTTAGTAATGCCTTCGCCTTTATTACCTAACTCTGCAAATGAACTAAAAAGTTTATTATCAAATGGTTCCTCCAGAAGATTACTGCCCGTAAGCAATAAGGTAGCTGTTACTTTTTTATTTTCTTTTATTTGTTGCTGAAGGGCTTCATTATAAAAGTTAACGTAAGCAACCTTAACAATTTGACACCTCCTAATGAATGCTTCTTCAATAGCCGCTTGATTGGTTGGTTCAATCAATTTTGCCTTTTTATAATATTCAATGACCTCATCAATGGCGATGCCTTGAGCCAACTGGTATAATTTACAAAAGCACATTCCAAGCAATGCCTCCGCAGATTCATTTCTAGCATTTACTTTCCTGTATTGCTCAAATGCAGCTGAATGCCTTTTATTTTTCAAGGCAGATGCTGCTAGATATAACTCTAAATTATCAAGCACAATATTGGATTTTAGAAGCCCTTTTTATCATTCAAAACACTCGTAAACTTTAAAAAATTTTAATTTTTTTACAGGCGACTTTACTGGCGCGCCCGCTTATTTGACCATCCAACAGGCGATTAGATTTTAAAACTTTTTTCAAAACAAACCTCCTATTTATTGATATAAAATTATACTAGTTTTTAAGGATTGAAATAATTCAACAAAATTTTTTTGACACATTGGATACGAATTTTATTTAAGCTTTTAAATAATTGAAAATCATTTATTTATATAATAAATAGATGTGTTATATATAGATCATTTTCTAAATTAATTTTTGAATAAACCCATCAAATAAAAACGCTTTTACCCTCTATGAAAGTTTTTGATGAATTCCCAAATGTACTCTTCATATTATCAATTAAATTATACACTTGTGTAATGTGTTGAATATGAACGCTATACCTTAACTTTGATATTGAACGTATTTTACCCCATATGTCAACTAAATACTTTTTATTCGGAATTGGTGTGTTTTTTATTGCGCTGCTTCCTAGAACAGTTCTTTCGCAAAATGCGATTGACAGCCTAATTAAAAATCTTCAAAATTCTCCCTCAGAAGGGGTGGTTATCATCCCCAATAAATTTGATCTGAAATTGGTTCCCATCTCCCAGGAATTCACTTGCAAC
>CANCRO010000054.1 GCA_947380605.1 Chitinophagaceae bacterium | reverse complement strand
AAAGAAACGGGTATTGAAATTTCTAGTATTGCGATAGCTGAATTAAATAATATCCCCTATAAATCTGACCCTAGAACTGAACAATGGGTATGGGATAGTGTGGACGTGGCAAAAAATCTATCTGTGCCTGTGGTATTATTGGCTTTTTTTGGAAATAACGATTTGCGAAATGATACAAAGGGTAAACAAGAAGTTGTTCGACGTTTAAAAAGGGTAGCTCCCCATGCTGAAAAAAAGGGCATCATTTTAGGCATTGAATCCTATCTTTCTGCAGATGAACAAATTGATATTATTGAACAAGTAGGTTCCAAAAATATCAAAGTGTATTATGATTTCTGCAATGTTACAGATGCAGGATTAGATACGGTGAAGGAATTCAAAAAACTTGGTAAAGAAAGGATTTGTGAGTTGCATATGAAAGAAAATGGATTTTTACTTGGATCAGGAGTAAACGATTGGAAAGCCATTGGACAAGCTATCCATGAAACTAATTATCAAGGGGATGGTTGGATGCAGATAGAAGGGGCTATTCCAAAGGGGGCTGACAGAGTAAAAAGCTATCAGCAAAATTTTCAGTTTTTAAAAAATATTTTTATAAAATAACTATCTTAATTATCAAAAGTCAATCACTGGTAGTTTGAATACTGAATTTGTAAACAAAAAAACTGTTGACATTTAATTTTTAATCAATGAAATTATTAAAACCTTTTATTTTAGTTATTAGTGTTTTCATTTTTTCTATAGTTTATTTTACAGGATGTAAAACAGCACCTTCGAAAAACACAACAGGCCTTTTTTTACCAGAAGATTTAGAAGCAACCCTTTGGGCAGAGTCTCCGATGTTATATAATCCTACCAATATGGATGTTGATTATAAAGGAAGAGTTTGGCTTACTGAGGCGGTGAATTATAGAAATTTCAACAATGATTCTACTCGTTTTTTGCATCATCCTAAAGGAGATAGGGTAGTCATTTTAGAAGACACTGATCAAGATGGCAAAGCAGACAAGTCGACAGTATTTGTTGAAGATAAAGATTTGATTTCCCCAGTTGGTATTGCGGTAATTGGAAATAAAGTGATTGTTTCTTGCTCTCCGAATTTAATTATTTACACAGATGAAAATGGTGATGATAAAGCAGATAAGAAGGAAATTATTTTAACAGGTTTCGGTGGAAAAGATCATGACCATTCGCTTCATTCTGTTTCTGCAGGTCCTGATGGTAAATGGTATTTCAATACTGGAAATGCAGGTCCTCATATGGTTACTGATAAAAGTGGTTGGACATTACGCTCAGGAAGTATTTATACTGGCGGTTCTCCATACAATGATAAAAATGAGGGTAACCGTAGAAGTGATGATGGTAAGGTTTGGGTAGGCGGATTGGCGCTTCGTTTAAACCCTGACGGTACTGGGTTAAAAGTATTAGGTCATAATTTCAGAAATTCTTATGAAGTGGTTACTGATTCTTATGGTAATCTTTGGCAAAATGATAATGATGACCAGGTGGTCACTTGTCGTACAACATGGTTGATGGAAGGAGGGAATGCTGGATATTTTAGTAGTGATGGAACAAGGTATTGGCAGGCAGATCAACGTCCTGGGCAAAATATTTTTACTGCACATTGGCACCAGGAAGATCCAGGCATAATGCCCGCAGGCGATAGATCTGGCGCAGGTTCTCCTACCGGTGTTGCAATTTACGAATCGGATGCATTGGGTAAAAAATACAGCGGAATGTTACTGAGTGCTGATGCAGGTAGAAATGTAATTTTTGGTTATCACCCCACCGTTTCTCAGTCTGGCTATGATATGGGTGAACGTCAAAATTTAATCACCTCTCTCTCTCAAGATAATGAAGGATATGTCTGGAATGATACTGTTCAAAATAAGCAAAAAGATAATTGGTTTCGTCCTTCTGATGTTACTATTGGAACAGATGGTTCTCTTTTTGTTGCTGATTGGTATGATCCAGTAGTGGGTGGCCACCAAATGAATGATAAACTTGGTTATGGTAGAATTTACAGGATTACTCCAAAAAATAAAAAATTAGTCACTCCAAAATTAGACTTCAATAGTATTCAAGGACAATTAGAGGCATTGAAAAATCCTGCAGTAAATGTCCGCAATATTGCTTTTGAAAAACTTAAGCAACAGGGCCTAGCAGTTGTTGAACCAGTAAAGAATTTGCTTCAAGATGAAAATCCTTATGTTAGAGCAAGGGCAGTATGGTTATTAGCTCAATTGGGTAAGGAAGGAAAACAAGCAGTTGAAAATATTTTAACAGATAAAGATGAGAAAATACGCGCTACCGCTTTCCGTTCTTTGAGACAGTTAAATGAAAACATATTGCCTTTGGCATTGCAACTCTCCAAAGATTCATCAGCATTTGTTCGCAGAGAGGTAGCAGTCTCACTGAGGGATTCTTCTTATTCAATTAAAAAAGAAATACTTCTTTCGATCGCTACTCAATATAATGGCAATGATCGTTGGTATCTGGAAACGCTAGGGAGTGCGATGGAAACAAATGCTGAAACTTGGTACAATGAATTATTGTCTACTTTTTTTCCAAATCAACCCAACTCACCTTTGCAATGGAATAAACAAATGGTAGACTTTGCATGGAGACTTCATCCTGTAAACGCTGTAAATGATTTAGTGCAAAGAGCAAAAGATGCTACTATTTCAATAGAAGCTAGAGCTCGTATGATTACGGCCCTAGCTTTTATAAACGATAAGACTGCTGCAGCTGCGATGTTGAATTTGACAAATGCTGACTTGGCAGATGTAAAAGAACAGTCTTTGTATTGGCTTTCTTTTAGACAAAGTAATAATTGGTATAATTTGCTGGATTGGTCAAAAATAAATGTCAATACATCGTATCAACGAAAATTAGCATCCATGAAAATCAAATTTCAAATGATGTTTGATAATCGCCAGTCTGAACAGGGACAAAAAAGGATGGCAAAGGAAATCGCATTAGACTCTATGGGAGGGCAAATGATCATAGGATTAATGGCGGATAAAAAATTGCCCAACTCCCTAATTCCAGTAGTAGCTGAAAATATTTTTACTAACCCTGATTTAGCGGTAAGGATTCAAGCTGGAGAGTATTTTAAAAGAAATGGAACTGATAAAATATTTTCTGTTACGGCTATTTCAAAAATACCTGGCGATGCCTTGGCTGGGAAAACTATTTTTACAAATAATTGTAGTAGCTGTCACCGAGTTGGATTGACAGGAAATATGATTGGTCCAGAATTAACTAATATTGGTAAAAAATTTGATAAACTTTCTTTAATTGATGCCATTGTCAATCCAAGTGCTTCGATTGTTTTTGGATATGAACCTTGGCTATTGAATACTTTGGAAGGCGAATCTTTGTATGGATTTTTGATTTCTGAAAATAAACAGACCATTGTTATTAAAGATATTAAAGGTGTTCAACATGTTATTCCGCTGGATAAAATAAGATCTAAAAAGAAACAGAAAAAAAGTCTGATGCCTGAACCCTTGACTGCTGGTATGACTGAACAAAATTTGGCAGATATTGCAGCTTTTTTAATATCAGTCAAATAAGTCATTAACAATAAATTACTTATTTGTTTGAAAAAGAAGTTTGGAGTGTTTTAATTGAATAAAAAAATAGTAATGAAAGTAGGATTATTTATACCCTGTTATATAGATCAATTTTATCCTAAGGTTGCAGTCGCAACTTTAGAACTTTTGGAGAAATTGGGTTGTGAAGTTGTGTATCCACTCAATCAAACTTGTTGCGGTCAGCCCATGGCTAATAGTGGCTTTGCTTCATTAAGTGATGGATGTGATAAAAATTTTGTTGCTAATTTCGGAGAGGTAGATCATATCGTATCACCTTCTGGAAGTTGTGTACTTCATGTGAAAGAACATTTACATGATCAAGATGAAGTCAAGGCTACTTATATTCGTAAGCATATATATGAGTTAACAGAATTCATCGTTGATATATTAAAAGTTAAAAATATTACGGCTAGCTTTCCTCATAAAGTTGGGATGCATATAAGTTGTCATGGTCAACGCGGTTTGAACCTATCTTCTATGAGTGAGTTAACTGCCCCTTCTTTTTCAAAGCCTGCTTATTTATTAAATATGGTTAAAGGGTTGCAGCTTAGCGAACCCAAACGCGTAGACGAATGTTGTGGCTTTGGTGGAACATTTTGTGTTTTTGAAGAAGCAGTATCTGTGAAAATGGGTAAAGATCGTATAACAGAGCATTCAGTAAATGAAGTAGAATATATTACTGGTGGTGATGTAAGTTGTTTAATGCACTTAGAGGGTATTTTAAAACGACAAGGAAGTAAGGTTAAGACAATTCATATAGCTGAGATTCTAAATAGTGATTAATTGACTTGAATAGTAAAAGAAATAAAATGAACCCAAAAAATTTCAATAGACTTTTTTTTGTGCCGATTCAAGGTGCTTCGCTTAGTCATTCAGCGGCAGCAGAAATATTTAATAAAGATGAATCTAGAACTGACTGGCATGATGAAACCCTTTGGTTCGTTAGAGAAAAAAGAGATAAGGCAGTTAGACAGATTGCTGAGTGGGAGCAGTTGCGTTCGCTAGGGTCATCAATTAAAGACCATACGCTTTCAAATTTGGATAATTATTTGGCGGAATTTGAAAAAAACGCTCAGGCAAATGGAATTAAAGTTCATTGGGCCTTTGATGCAGAGGAACACAATGAAATTATACTGAAAATTATTCGTGAACAAAAAGTTGAGCAGGTGGTGAAAAGCAAGTCCATGCTGACCGAAGAATGTCACTTGAATGATTTTTTAGCAAAACGTGGTGTTGAAGTGGTTGATACAGACTTGGGCGAAAGAATTGTTCAGTTTAGAAATGAACCACCCAGTCATATAGTATTACCTGCAATTCATTTAAAGAAACAAGATGTAAGTGAAACATTTCACGAACACCTAGGAACTGAAAAAGGAAATAATGATCCACAATATTTGACCGAAGCTGCGCGCCAACATTTGCGCACTAAATTTATTCATTCTCAATTGGCGATTACAGGTGTAAATTTTGCCATTGCTTCAACTGGTGGTTTTGTTGTTTGTACCAATGAAGGTAATGCAGATATGGGAGCTCATGCTGCAAAAATTCATATCGCATGTATGGGTATTGAAAAAATTATTCCCAATGCTGAGCACCTTGGGGTCTTCCTTCGATTGTTAGCAAGAAGTGCTACGGGGCAGCCGATTACTACTTATTCTAGTCATTTCCATCAACCAAGAGTTGGTCAGCAGATGCATATTATCATTGTCGATAATGGTAGAACTAAACAATTAGGACGTCCTGATTTTAGAAGTTCATTAAAATGTATTCGTTGTGCAGCTTGCTTTAATACTTGTCCAGTTTATCGAAGAAGTGGAGGCCATAGTTATCATACAGCAGTGGCCGGGCCGATTGGGTCTATTTTAAATCCAAATTTAGATATGAAGGCAAATGCAGATTTACCTTTTGCGTCTACTCTTTGTGGTTCTTGTAGTAATGTTTGTCCAGTTAAAATCGACATCCATGTTCAATTATACAAATGGCGACAAGAATTAGTGTCGGAAGGTTATACCGCTTCAGGTAAAAAAGTAGCTATGAAAGGAATGGCATTTGTTTTATCTCATCCTTCTATTTATAGGGTTGCTGGAAAAATGGGACGTTGGATGATGCGTGCCTTTCCTTTTATTATGAATAATAAATCACTCAATCCTTGGTATAAACAAAGAGAAATGCCTGAAGCACCTAAACAAAGTTTTAGAGATTGGTATAAAAAAAATAAGCAATGAGTTCTAGAGAAAAAATATTAGGGGCCATTTCAACTAATAAGCCTGCATTGATTGAATTACCTGTAATTGATATAAAAAGTACTAGTAGTTTGGCAGCTGATTGGCTGGATCAATTTATAAAAACCCTAGAGAGTATTGGTGGTAAAGTGATTCAATTATCCTCGATTGATTTAATTAAAGAAGAAATTCAAGAAGCGAAAAATAGAGGAGAATATATTGTAAATACATTGCCTATTTTAGGTGAAGTAAACAATGAGATTAATTCAACAATGGAGGCCAGTTTATTGGAAACGGTTGATAGGGCCTATATAGAAGGCAGTATGGGAGTAGCTGAAAATGGATCTGTGTGGTTATATGAACATCAAATCAAAAATCGTTTATTGCCTTTTATTTGCCAGCACTTGGTGATTTGTTTGAATGTAAATAAAATTGTGCCTAATCTACATGAAGCCTATAAACAAATTGATGTGGCTAAAGAAGGGTATGGAGTATTTTTAGCTGGTCCTTCCAAGACGGCAGATATCGAACAGTCCTTAGTTATTGGTGCACATGGTGCTAGAAGTTTATTGGTTTATTTAATTAGTGAATAAAAGGTTGCTACCCTTGTCATTTGGCTTTTTCCTGTAAATTTTCAATAAAAAAATTGCTATTTTCAAACTATTTCATACCTTAAATCAAAATTTAAAATCAACTCAATTATGAAATCAAATAATCGCCGCCTTTTTATTAAAAAATCAGCATTGGCTGGAGCTGGTGTTGTAGCGACTCAATTAGGCTTGAGTGCAAAAAGTTATAATCGTATCATTGGAGCCAATGATAGAGTGAGAGTAGGTGTAGTAGGTTTTTCTGATAGACACAGAGGTTCTCATATGCCTTGTTTTATGAACCATTATAAGGAAATGAATTTTGAGGTAGTAGCGGTATCTGATATTTGGAATAAAAGAAGAGAAGCGGGTGCTGCAATGTGGAAAGAAAAAATGCAGAACGAAGTAGTTGCTTGTAGAAATAATGAAGAGATGTATTCTAAGAAATTAGTAGATGCGGTGTTTGTAAGTACGGCTGATTTCCAACATGCTAATCATGCTTTAGAAGCTGTAAATGCAGGTTGCGATGTGTATTGCGAAAAACCTTTCGCAGAAACAATGGATGATAATCGTAGAGCATTCAAAGGAATTAAAGCTTCAAATAAAATTGTACAAATTGGTTCTCAAAGAAGAAGTGGCGCTAATTATCATGCTGCTGAAGATTTTATCAAATCTGGAAAATTTGGAGCTATCACCATGGTGGAGTTAACATGGAATGTTAATCAGCCGATGCGTTGGCGCAGACCTGCTGATGTAGCGAAGTTGGTAGAAAAAGATACCGATTGGAAAAGATTTTTGATGAATCGACCATTTGAAACTTTTGATCCTAGAAAATATTTAGAATTTAGATTGTTCTGGCCTTATTCATCTGGATTAGCTGGTCAGTGGATGAGTCACCAAATTGATACCGTACATTGGTTCACAGGTTTACAACATCCTCGCAGTGTAGTGGCGAATGGTGGTATTTACATGTGGAAGGATGGAAGAAAGAATTGGGATACTATTAATGCAGCTTTTGATTATGGTCCAACCAATGATCCTAAAACAGGATTCCAAGTTACTTTCGGATCTCGTATGCATAACGGAGATGATGCACCTACAGAAATCTACTATTCTAATGGTGGCCAATTAAATTTAGATACCAATATGGTTTCTCCAAAAGGAGGATTGTCTGATAAAAATGCGGCAGCAGCTGGTATGAGTTCATTCTTATTGCCTGCCTCTAAACTTTCAGTGGTAGAACCTGTTGTAACTTCTGCAAATACTGGCGGAGATAAACTAACGTCTAGCCATATACGCAATTGGATGGAGTGTGTGCGCAGTCGTAAAACGCCTAATGCTCCTGTTGAAGCAGGTTATAGTCATTCAATCGCCACTATCATGACCAATGCAGCTGTGCTTACTGGTCGTAAAGTAACCTTTGATGAAAAAGCACAAGAGATAATGGTGGGTGGTAAACCTTTCGAACCATTTAAAAATTATTCAATCTAGACCAGTAAATAAAAAACGATGCGATTTATTAAAAGTATTTTCTTGTGCGGCAGTATGTTTTTATTCGTTTCAAATGCATTCTCCCAGCAACCGGTGAAGTTTGTTCAAAAAGAAAATGAAAAAAAGGTAGAGGTAATGGTAGGTGGTCAATTTTTCACTGCTTACATTTACGATTCCAAGATTGATAAACCAGTATTGTTTCCTATCCAAACCGCTTCTGGAATTACCGTTACTCGTGGTTTTCCATTAGCTCCTAGAGCTAATGAAAGAACAGATCATCCGCATCATATCGGTATGTGGTTGAATTATGGTGACGTAAATGGGTTAGATTTTTGGAATAATTCTGATGCTATTCCCGCAGTAGATAAACCAAAGTATGGTAGTATCCGTCATCAAAAAATTGTGAGTGTAAAAGGAGGGTTGAAAAAAGGTGATCTAATAGTAACTTCGAATTGGGTAGATATTTCTGGTAAAATTTTATTGAAAGAATCAACCACTTTAACTTTTAGCGGTGATGAAAATAGCCGGACAATTGATAGAACCACTACCTTAACTGCTCAGGAGGGAAAAGTTAGCTTTAAAGACAATAAGGAAGGATTTATGGGAGTTCGTGTTGCTAGGGAATTAGAAATACCTTCTCAAAAACCTGAGATTTTTACTGACGCGAATGGGGTTGCAACTAAAGTAGCCGTACTAAATAATGAAGGAGTGAATGGTACTTTTCTTTCTAGTAAAGGAATTACTGGTAATGAGGTATGGGGTACTAGAGGAAACTGGTGTATGATGTACGGTAAAAAGAATGCTGAATTAGTTTCGATCACAATAATTGATCATCCTAAAAATCCTGGATACCCTACCTACTGGCATGCTCGTGGATATGGTTTGTTTGCCGCTAATTCACTTGGACAAGAACCTTTAAGTGGGGGAAAAGAAAAATTGAATTTTGCATTAGATGCTGGCAAGTCGATCACTTTTAAATACAGAGTAATCGTATCCAATGGTAAAACGCCTACAGCCGAATCTTTGGATAAAGCAGCAGAATCATTTGCTAAAAAATAATGATATCATTTGGAAGTCTTATTGTATTCTTAATCTAATTTCCAATAATTCATTTAGTTGTTTAATAAAATTGCCCCCTTTAACTGAGGGGGCAATTTTATTTGAAGAAGTAATTTATTTTTCGATTATTTAAAATAGACTTACATTTTAATTCCATTTACCAATCTACTTATCTTTAATGGATTGGATTCTTTTAGTTCATCAGGTAACAAATGTTCTGGGAATTCTTGAAAACATATAGGTCTTGTAAATCGATAGATTGCTTGTGTTCCAACGGAGGTGCTTCTAGAATCTGTTGTTGCAGGGTAGGGGCCACTGTGTACGATTGCATTACCAACTTCTACTCCTGTAGGAAATCCGTTAATATTAAGTCTTCCTGCTTTTTCTTTTAGCAAATTGATAAGTGATCCAGAATTTTTTAATTCGTCATCAGTGCCATGAATACTAGCCGTAAGCTGACCTTTTAAATGGAGGATACATTCCGTTAGTTCATTCATGTCTTTGGCAACTATAGCAACCGATGATGGTCCGAAAACCTCTTCAGTTAGAGACGGATTTTTTATCAGCATTTGAGCATCTATTTGCAATAAATGAGGCTGAGCAGTAGTAGCGTCAAATTCAGTCAAACTAATAGCACCTTCCGTATTTCTTTGCTTACTAATCCCTTTACAGTAGGCATCCAAAATGCCGTTAGTAAGTAACGGTACACTTGGTTTTGTTGCAATAGCGGCAGTCAAAAGTTTAATAAAATTAGCTGAATCTGTATTTTTTATTAATAAAAATACACCAGGATTAGTACAAAATTGTCCAGCTCCTAATACGATCGAGCCAGCAAATGCCTCTGCTAATTCAGCAGATTTTTTTGCTAGTATTTCAGGTAAAAATATCACTGGGTTAACACTACTCATTTCTGCATATACTGGAATCGGTTCTTCGCGTCTTACAGCAGCATCATATAAAGCCTTTCCGCCTTTTAATGAACCCGTAAATCCTACTGCTTTTATTATTGGATGAGTAACCAAAGCTTGTCCTACTTGGTGACTGATGCCATGTACCATTGAAAATACTCCTTCAGGCATATTGCATTTTTTTGCAGCACGGATAATTGCACCGCCTACTAATTCGCAAGAAGCTGGATGAGCCGGATGAGCCTTGAAAACTACAGGACATCCTGCCGCAAGGGCAGAAGCTGTATCGCCTCCAGCAACAGAAAATGCTAATGGAAAATTACTTGCTCCAAAAACAGCCACTGGTCCAATGGCAATTTGCATTTGTCGAATATCTACTCTTGGTAATGGTTTACGTTCTGGCAGGGCTTTATCAATAATTGCATTTACCCATGAACCTTCTGTTAGTTGAGCTGCAAAAAGACGTAACTGACCAGTAGTTCTTCCTCTCTCACCGGTAATTCTTGCAATAGGTAAGCCAGTTTCTTTACTAGCTGTTTCAATTAAATCCAAATCTAAGCCTTCTATTTCTGTAGCAATACATTCAAGAAAGGCTGCCTTTTCTTTACCACTTTTATTTTTATAAATGCTAAAGGCTTCTGCTGCTAATGAAATAGCTGCATTGATTTCTGTTGTTGTAGCCTCAAAAAACTTTTCAGCTAGTGGCGTATTGGTTGCTACATCATAGGCATTAAAGCTGCTAGTACCTTGTGCAGAAAGATTATTACCGATAATGTTTTTTCCGTGTATAGTCATTAGGCTACTGTGTTTTTAAGGGTTCCAATATGTTCGATGGTTATAATAATACTATCTCCACTTTGTAAAGTAAAACTGTTGGGAGGTACAATACCAGTACCTGTCATTAAAAAGCATCCATTAGGAAATGAACATTCTTTATACAAGTAACTTACTAAATCGGTATGTGTTCTTTTCATTTGACTAATGGCAATTCGATCTGAATACATTACCACATTATTTCTTTCGATTGAAATTTCAATACTAGCATCTGGTGATATGGGTTGATCTGGAACATAGATACATGGACCTAAAGCAGCACATCCTTCATACATTTTAGCTTGAGGTAAGTACAATGGATTTTCTCCTTCAATACTTCTTGAACTCATATCATTACCAATCGTATATCCTACAATATTTCCCGCGCTGGTAATGAACAAAGTAAGCTCTGGTTCAGGAACATCCCAGGTAGAGTCTTTTCTTATTCTAACTAAACCATTTTGTCCAACGGTTCTCTGTGCAGTTGCTTTAAAAAATATTTCTGGTCTCGGTGCGTCATATACTTTGTCATAAAAAGTACCCCCTCCAGCATCCTTGGATTCTTCTACTCTCGCATGACGACTTCTTAAATAAGTAACTCCCGCTGCCCATATTTCTTGTTGATCAATGGGTGCTAGAATAGTCTGCTCATTTAGCCATTCGAGACTTACTGTTTTTTTGTTAGCGGCTATTTCTGAACTAAGCAACTCGTACAAATTATCTCGGTTGATAAATTGATCCCAATTAGTTGATGGGAATAAATGATAAGCTCCCTCGTGTTCAATTACATTACCTGAATTGGTTTTATAGATTTTCATATATTAAAATTTAATCTCCAAAAGAATTTAAAAATCCCTAATTTTTATATTGTTATAACTATACTGCGAAAATAATCGATCTAAAACTATTGCGCTTGAAAATTATTTTCCAAAATCGAGTTAACATTTACAATGCTTTTCAGGAAAAATACAAGTTACTAAAATTAACTATATATCAGTTCGATTCAGTCAAGAAGATATTTAATAGTGGTGGACGATTCCTTCATTTTACATAGCCTTGATTGGGTATCCTTTAAAATAGTGGTTGGAAGCTCATTCTTTCTGTGCTTTTGAATAGTCCGAAAAAAATTGATAATTTTATCGATAATTATTAAAAAATGAAAAATTTAGTCATCATAATGGCTGCATTCATTGTTACCAAAGTAGTGGGTCAAAATTCCACTGAATTTCCTCTATATAAAAACGGGGTGCCTAATTCTATTGCAGCTCCTAATAAAGAAAATTCAACTTCTAGAGATAATGTTATTCGAATTGCAAAAGTGAGTGTCCCCTCCCTTACGATTTTTAAACCTGCCAAGCCAAATGGAAAAGCAGTGATTATTTGCCCAGGTGGTGGATATTCCATATTAGCTTTTAATAAAGAAGGAACTAATGTGGCAGAAGAATTTAATAAATGGGGAGTGACTGCATTTGTCTTAAAATATAGGTTACCAGATGACTCAACGATGATTGATAAAAGTATTGCTCCATTACAAGATGCACAACAGGCTATTCGATTGATAAGAAATAATGCAAAACAGTGGGGGGTTAATGCAAATCAAATTGGGATTATGGGATTCTCTGCAGGAGGACATTTAGCTTCTACAGCGGCTACTCATTTTGATTTCAAAGCAGATCCTAGTAATTCAGATACAACTTCTACACGACCTGATTTTGCAATTTTAATTTATCCAGTGATCAGTTTTGATAGTTCTATCTACAATAAAGGCTCTAAAGATAATTTAGTTGGTGTTCGTGCATCGGCAAAAAAAGTTAACTTTTTCAGTAGTGAGTTACAAGTTACTCATAATACACCTCCTTCTTTTTTAGTTCATGCTGGAGATGACAATGGGGTGTTGGTAGAAAATAGTATCCGTTATTACCAGGCTTGTATAAAAAATAAAGTATTGGCAGAAATGCATTTGTATCCAAAAGGTGGACATGGATTTGGAATGAATAATAAAACTACTGATGATAACTGGTTGGAGAGATTGCATAATTGGATGAACCGTTTGTAAAATCTAGCATGTATAAAGCTTTGCTTTTTCAACGCTCAACAATATAAATCATTACGACGATTGACTTATGAATGAAAAAACTACTTCTCAAATGCCTTCTAAAATTTCACAGCGAATAGATGCCCATCAGCATTTTTGGAACTTTGATCCTGTTCGTGATAGCTGGATAAATGATGAAATGGCTATTATACAAAGAGATTTTACGCCTCAGGACCTTCAAACTCAGTTAGAAGAAAATAATTTGGATGGTTCGGTGCTAGTTCAATGTGATCAAAGTGAAAAGGAAAACGAATTTCTGTTGGAGCATGCCAATAATTTTGATTTTATAAAAGGGGTAGTTGGTTGGGTTGACCTTCAGTCTGATGACGTTGAAGATCGATTAGCTTATTATCATTCCTTCAATAAGATGAAAGGTTTTCGTCATATTTTACAAGGAGAAGCGGAGAGAGGTATGATGCTCCGCCCAGCATTTATGAAGGGCATCAGTAAATTAAAAAATTTTGATTTCACTTATGATATTTTAATTTACCCAGATCAAATTCAATACATCGGTGAATTTGTCAAGGCTTTTCCTGACCAAAAATTTGTTATTGATCATATCGCTAAACCTAATATCAAAGAAAAGAATATAGTTGAATGGAAAAAAGGAATGGAAGCGTTGGCTGAATACCCTAACTTGTACTGTAAAATATCTGGAATGGTTACTGAAGCAGATTGGAAAAATAGAGGTAAGGATGATTGTAATCCTTATATGGATGTAATTGTATCGTCTTTCGGAACTAAGCGGATTATGTTTGGTTCTGATTGGCCAGTATGTTTAGTAGCTGCTTCTTATCAGCAAACTATGGAAATAGTAAGTAATTATTTTTCTTCTTTTACTGAAACTGAACAACAGGATTTTTTCGGATTGAATGCTATTAATTTTTATAATCTTTAATTTTAATCACTTAATATTTATACGATGAAACATTTATTTAAATTCACATTATTTCTTTCAATTATTTTATTTTCTTTTACACCTCCAGCAAAAAAAGTGAAGGTAGTTTTCTTTGGAGATTCAATTACTCAAGCGGGTGTATCACCTACTGGATATATTGTCAAAATGGATAGCATTATCAAACAGTCTAACTTATCAGATCAGATAGAATTGGTAGGCGCGGGTATTGGTGGTAATAAAGTTTACGACCTTTATCTTAGAATGGAAGAGGATGTTTTAAAAAAGTCTCCTGATGTAGTAGTTATTTATGTAGGTATTAATGATGTTTGGCATAAGGCAAGCTCTGGTACTGGAACAGATGCTGATAAATTTGAAAAATTTTACCGTGCAATAATAAAAAAATTACAGGAGAAAAATATTAAAGTAATTGTTTGTACTCCTTCTGTAATAGGAGAAAGAAATGATAATTCTAATCAACAAGATGGCGACTTAAATAATTATAGTAATATTATTCGTTCGATTGCGAAGGATATGTCATTGCCGGTATGTGATCTTCGTAAAGCATTTTCAGCCTATCTACAAGCTAATAATCCTTCTAATCTAGAAAAGGGAATTCTTACTTCTGATCGAGTGCATCTTAACCCTAAGGGTAATATATTTGTAGCAGGAGAGATGTGGAAGGTTTTGCAAAATAATATTCAGTAATTACCTGTTTCTTATTTTCTAAAGGTACTAGTGAGTTTGTCTTCAGGGCTATTGCTATGAATTAGAGCTAATTTTTAGAATTGATAATCTGACGAACTCATAATTAATTAAAATAAAATAATTCATGTTACTTTCTAAAATTAATCTCAAAAATATTGAGGCAGGCAATACATCTATTTCTAACGAAAGCCTATTTGCATTACCAGAAAGGGTATTACAGTTTGGGACCGGAGTTTTGCTAAGAGGGTTGCCGGATTACTTTATTGATAAGGCAAATAAAAAAGGTGTATTCAATGGAAGGGTTGTGGTGGTTAAATCAACAGATGGTGGTGATTCGATTGCATTTGATAACCAAGATGGTTTGTATACGCTTTGTATTCGCGGCTTGGTAAATGGACAATCTGTTGAAGAAAATGTCATATGCTCTGCTATTAGTAGGGTATTGTCAGCGGCTACCCAATGGGAGAAGGTATTGAAATGCGCTCACAATTCCGAATTGAACATCATTATTTCTAACACTACAGAAGTAGGTATAGAACTGGTGAAAGAACATATTAATGCTAATCCTCCTAGTTCATATCCTGCCAAATTATTAGCTTTTTTATATGAACGCTATAAAGCTTTTGATGGAAGTGCAACAGCTGGAATGGTGATTGTTCCTACTGAATTGATATCGGATAATGCAAAAAAATTAAAGGCAATTGTTTTTGAATTGGCTGAGTTTAATGGCCTCGAAGAAAAATTTATTAATTGGCTTGAACAACATAATCATTTTTGTAACTCTCTAGTGGATAGAATTGTTCCTGGAAAACCAGCAGCCGATAAAAAGAGTTTGTTGGAAGCGCAATTAGGTTATCAAGATGATTTAATTACAATGAGTGAGGTATATAGCCTTTGGGCGATAGAGGGAAATCAACAGGTTAAAGAAGTTTTGTCTTTTGCATCCGTCGATGAGCGTGTTATCATTACAGATGATATTACTCAATTTAAGGAGCTTAAATTGAGGTTATTAAATGGAACCCATACAATGAGCTGTGGTGTAGCATTTTTAGCTGGCTTTACTACAGTTAAGCAAGCGATGGCAGACAAAGTACTGGGTAATTTCGTTAAACAACTCATGGTAAAAGAAATTGCTCGGGCAATTCCTTATCCAGTAGCAGAAAAGGAGGCAACAGATTTTTCTGCAAAGGTGATTGATCGCTTTAGTAATCCAACGATAGAGCATCAGTGGATCAGTATCACCCTAAATTATACTTCTAAACTAAAAATGAGGGTAGTACAAGTTTTACATCGCTATACTGAACTTTATTCCGCTGTCCCTGAAAAAATTTCTATTGGTTTTGCTGCCTGGTTACTTTTTATGAAGGCAGTTAAAAAAGAGGGAAATGTTTATTTTGGCGAATTGAATGGCCAACCTTATCCTATAAAGGATGAGATGGCGGAGTATTTTTATACTCATTGGAAAAATCTGTCCACTGAAAATTTAGTAAAAACAGTTTTAAGTGATCTTGCTTTATGGGATGCGGATCTTACTAAAATACCAGGATTTGAAAATAGCGTTACTGATAATTTAGTTCAGATAATGCAAGAGGGGGTTTTATCAGTGATACAGAAAGCAGAAAAATAGTTGGAATTCTTATTCAAATATTTAGCTGAGCTTTAAAGATTTAAGAATTAATTTTTTGAAAAAAGAGGAAATTGTATGAAAAGTTTTTTAGATAAAGATTTCTTATTGCAAACTGATACAGCTAAGCAACTATATCATCAGTTTGCAAAAGAAATGCCCATTATTGATTACCATAATCATCTGTTACCAGAGCAAATTGCTAATGATGTAAACTTTGAAAACCTTACTCAGATTTGGCTTTATGGCGATCATTATAAGTGGAGAGCTATGCGGAGTAATGGGGTAAATGAAAAATATTGTACCGGTGATGCTACGGATTATGAAAAGTTTGAACAATGGGCTGCTACTGTACCCTATACTTTAAGAAATCCTTTGTATCATTGGACACACTTAGAATTACAACGTTATTTCGATGTGGATAAAATCCTTTCTCCCGATACTGCGAAAGAAATTTATGACCATTGTTCTGCAAAATTGAAGACGCCCGAATATTCAGTTAGAAATTTATTACGTAAAATGAACGTAAAAGTTCTTTGTACTACGGATGATCCAATTGATACACTTGAGCATCATAAAAAAATAAAAGATGATGGATTTGAAATCAAAGTGCTACCTGCTTTTCGTCCTGATAAAGCAATGAATGTTGATGATGTAGATTCTTTTAATGCGTATGTCAATAAATTACAAGCCGTTACTAATATTTTGATTGCTAGCTGGGATGATTATTTAGCCGCTTTAAAAAGCCGTCATGATTTTTTTGCTGAAAATGGCTGTTGTATAAGCGATCATGGATTGGAACAACTTTATGCAGTGGATTATCAAGAATCCGAAGTCAGAAATATTTTCAGAAAATTGACCGCAGGAGAGTCTATTTCGCAACCAGAAAACATCAAATTCAAATCAGCCATGTTGGTAAAATTTGCTGAATGGGATCATGAAAAAAAATGGGTACAACAATATCATTTGGGAGCACTTAGAAACAATAATGCAAGAATGTTAACCACCTTGGGAGCAGATACTGGATGGGACTCTATTGGTGATTTTTCTCAGGCAAAGCAATTGTCTAAATTCTTAGATCGTTTAGATAGTACCAATCAATTAGCAAAAACTATTTTATATAATCTTAATCCAGCTGACAACGAATTGATGGCGGCTATGATTGGTAACTATAATGACGGAACGGTTGCTGGAAAAATCCAGTATGGTTCATCTTGGTGGTTTTTAGATCAAAAACAAGGTATGACTCAGCAGATTAATGCATTAAGTAATCTGGGCTTGCTATCTAGGTTTATAGGCATGCTTACGGATAGTCGTAGTTTTATGAGTTATCCTAGACACGAATATTTCAGAAGAATTCTCTGTAATATTCTTGGTGAAGAAATCGAAAATGGTGAACTGCCTAATGATTTAGCATGGACTGGAAAAGTAGTTCAAGATATTTGTTATAATAATGCGAAAGAATATTTTGGCTGGTAATTCTCTTTCCAGCAATTACAATAAAAAATGCAGCATAAAATGCTGCATTTTTTATTTGCTAAAACCTAAACAGTTAAAGTTATTGAATACGAACTTTAATAACCAATTTTTTGATTGTTTTGTCATTTACTGCAATCATAGGTGCATGAACATCTTCTGGAAACAGAATAACAAATTGTCCATTAGTTAGTTGAAAAAACATATCTGGTGCATCAGCGTAAAAGCTTACATCTTTATCTGGATTATATTCACCTTTCAGTTGATTACAATGATTCCTAGATTTCCATCCAAAGGTTTCATGTCCGTTGATGCATAATTGAATATCGATATTTTTATCATGACATTCAAATTTAGCAATCGATTCAGCAGCAGTCATTCCTTTTTTATCAGAAAAGATGGCTAGTAAGCCATCGGCAATTTCATACTTTCCAATTTCAATATTAGCTAAATCAACACTAGCTATGTATTCAAATGCTTTTGCAAATAGCGGATGAATGGAGGTGTATTTTTTTGCGTTTTCTATACTGTCTATTATCATAAAAGTCTAAGTTAGTTGATAGGAATAGCTAAAATTTGATTTAGATTACCATTAACGTTGCACCCTTCCACTTCCATCTCCTTTTACCAGTTCTTTTACTTCATTCAAAGTAGCATGGTTTAAATCACCTGGGATAGTGTGTTTTAATGCTGAAGCAGCAACACCAAATTCAGCAGCGTCTGACATCTTCATACCAGTAACAAGACCATAAATTAATCCACTAGCAAAACTATCACCACTACCCACTCGGTCTACGATTCTTACTTCGTATTGTTTGGTATGATAAAATTCATTTCCGTCATAAACTAAGGCACTCCATCCATTGTCACTAGCACTATGACTTTCACGCAAAGAAGAGGCGATAAATTTGAAGCCAAATTTTTCCTTCATTTGTTTGAAAACATCTTTAAAACCATCCAGGTTTAATTCACCTTTGGTAACATCAGTATCTTTTGCTTTAAAGCCAAGCGTTGTATCCGCATCTTCTTCGTTTCCAATACACACATCTACATGTTGGCAAAGTCGGCTCATTACTTCTCTTGCTTTTTCTTTACTCCATAATTTTTTACGAAAATTTAGATCGATACTTGTAGTAATTCCTTTTGCTTTTGCAGCTTTTAGCGCAGCTTCTGTTAGTGCTGCCGCTTTATCACTGAGTGCTGGTGTAATACCCGTAGTGTGAAACCAATCTGCCCCTTCAAATATTTTATCAAAATCAAATTCACTGGCATCAACTTCTGCAATAGAGGCGCCTGCGCGGTCATATACCACTTGAGATGCTCTCATGGAAGCACCAGTTTCTAAAAAGTAAATTCCTAATCTTTCTCCGCCTCTAGCAATATATTGGGTATCCACACCGTAACGACGTAAATGATTGATGGCAGATTGACCAATTGGATTGTTGGGTACTTTAGTCACGAAAGTTCCATTTAATCCATAATTACATAAAGCAGCTGCTACGTTTGCTTCTCCACCACCATAGGTAATATCAAAAGAATCAGCTTGAACAAAGCGTTTATAATCAGGAGTTGATAAACGCAACATAATTTCTCCAAGGGTTACCACTTTTTTGGACATAGTATT
>CANCRO010000053.1 GCA_947380605.1 Chitinophagaceae bacterium | reverse complement strand
AAATTTTTAGTCCCCCTATATTTTTAGTAAAGATTTTTACTTATTTTTAAGTATTATTAAAAATTAGTTTTTTATGCCAATATTCAAACTGTCAATTAATGGTAAACAATACCAGCCCGATGTAGCTGAAGACACCCCTCTTTTATGGGTTTTAAGAGATCACCTTGGGCTAGTGGGAACCAAGTACGGCTGCGGCATTGCACAATGCGGTGCTTGTACTGTTCATGTCAATGGTACAGCAGTAAGATCCTGCGTATTGCCAGTTTCTGCTGTTAAAAATTCAGCCGTAACCACCATTGAAGGCCTTTCGGCAAATGGTGATCATCCTTTGCAAACTGCTTGGGATGAAGTGGATGTAGCTCAATGTGGCTATTGTCAAGCTGGTCAACTGATGACAGCAGCTGCACTACTCAAAAAAAATCCACACCCGAGTGCTGAAGAAATTAATAATGCGATGCAGGGAAATATCTGCAGATGCGGTGCTTATCACCGCATTCATGAAGCCATTAAAGTAGCAAGTAAAAAAATCTAATATCATGTCTACCCACACCCAAAATAGCCGAAGAGATTTTCTAAAAATAAGCGCCCTTACTGGTGGCGGTCTGCTACTAGGTTTTAGCTGGCTCGAAACAGATGCTGCCATTCCTGTAGCCATCACCGATTTGCTTGCCGCTGAAAAGAAAGGATTCAATAGTTATTTGTCAATCGATACAGATGGTGTAATCACCATTCTTTCTCCCAATCCAGAATTAGGACAAAATATCATGACTTCTTTCTCTATGATTATAGCTGAGGAACTAGAGGCGGATTGGACAAAAGTAAAAGTGATTCAAGCTCCCCTAGATACAAAAAGTTTTGACAGACAACTTACCGGCGGTAGCGGCGCTATTCCTCACTCATGGAAAAGATTAAGAACTGCGGGAGCTACAGCAAAATATATGTTGGTGCAAGCTGCAGCCAATCAATGGAATGTGCCTGCAAGTGAATGTACTGCCAAAAACGGAATGGTCATCCATACTCAGTCTGGCAAAAAATTAAGTTATGGTAGTTTAGCTGTTCAAGCTGCTGCTATTGAAGTTCCTAAAAATGTTCCTTTAAAAGATAGAAAAGATTTTACCCTTATTGGGAAAATTGTAAAAAATGTTGCCAACAAAAGTATTATAACTGGTAAGCCTTTATTTGGACTTGACTTTTACAGAGAAGGCATGTTGTATGCAATGATACAGCGTCCTAAAGCTTTTGGTACCAAAATAAAATCAGTAGATAGTGCTGCTGCTAAAGCAATGCCTGGTATAGTTGATGTAGTTGTTTTCAAAAATAATGTAGCTGTAGTAGGTAAGTCAACCTGGGAAGTTAGCAAGGCTAGAAAATTATTAGTCATCGAATATGAAAATGATGGAGGAATTCCAGAAAGCACTTCCGACCATAATGCCATTTTCTCCAATTTACTAGACAATGGAAATGTTACTGTTAAAAGAAAAAATGGTGATGTTGCAGCTGCTTTTGCCAATGCAGCAAAAATTATAAAAAGTGAATATCAAGGACCATTCTTGTCCCATTCACCCATGGAACCAATGAATTTTTTCGCTCACGTTCGACCAGACGGAGTTGAGTTGGTTGGTCCAACCCAAACACCTGCTAGCGCAAGGATTGCCACTTCTAAATTATTAGGTATTCCTGAAGATAAAATTACCTTACAAATAACTCGTTTAGGTGGAGGATTTGGAAGGAGGCTCAAGTTTGATTATGTAGTAGAAGCCGCTGAATTATCTAGCATCGTTAAGGCTCCTATTAAGCTAATCTGGACTAGAGAAGATGATATCACAGGTGGTAGTTACCGTCCAGCGGTACGGTATAGATTTGAAGCAGCTATTGATAGCAGTGGTAATTTGACTGGATACAAATGCCGTGGTGTAGGTATCAATTCGGGTAGCCCTACCCGTGAGGACAATTTCCCTTCTGGGGCAATTGATAATTTATTGATAGAAGCAGTAGAACATAAATCGGCTATTACCACAGGTGCTTGGAGAGCTCCTATCACTAATTTTTTAGCTTTTGCAGAACAAGCGTTTTTGGATGAAGTAGCAACAGCAATGGGTAAAGACCCCGTTCAGTTCAGACTAGATCTGTTAGCAAGAGCAAAAAATAACCCTGTCGGAGCTATCAAATATGATATTGCCAGAATGGAAGGTGTTATTAAATTGGCGGCTGAAAAATCTGGATGGGGTAAAAAGAAAGGTGTATCACAAGGATTTAGTGTTTATTTCTCGCACGCATCTTATGTAGCACAAGTTTGCGAAGTTATTATGCAAGCTGGAAAACCTGTAGTGAAAAAAATATATGCAATCGCTGATTGTGGTGAAGTGGTTAACCTAGGTGGTGCACGCCAACAAGTAATGGGTGGTGTTGTAGATGGAATGGGTCATGCTATGTTCGGAAAACTATCTTTCAAAAATGGTGCGGCAGAGCAAAATAATTTTAATACCTACCGTTTAATCAGAATGAAAGATGTTCCTGAAGTTGAGCCTCACTTTGTAAATAACGGAATAGAACCAACTGGATTAGGAGAACCTGCATTACCACCAACTGGAGGAGCAGTAGCGAATGCGATATTCAAAGCCACTGGAAAAAGATTAAGGAACCAACCTTTTATTGAAGACGAAATATTTAAGACTACTTAAAAAGATATTGACTTCACTTCACTCATCAGTAAGGAGTGATAATTTAATCAGCGGTCAAACTAGGAAAATATATTTTCTTTCCGAAGTTTACCGCTGATTTTTTTATCCTTCTTTCTATAATCAATAAAAGATATTTTTATTGAACCACCGTTACTTTTTCCAGCTTCTTTTCTGCACATAATCGATTAAAACTTCCAATGTGCTTACTAACGATGAAGGCCAATTCATTCTTTAATAGTAACCATTTATCATTTAGCTCCTTCAAAACTTGCTGCTGTCCATCGGTAACAAAAGGAATATTAGTATCGGCTTCACCATGAACAAATATATAATCAGCACTTAATTTATTTTCGAAATTTATGATATCATCATAAGACTGTGATCTAGGCTGTACCAACTTCTCCTCCCAATTCGTAATGATTTCAACTACTTTTTTCCCAGAATCAGCCACTACTTTTAAATCTGGCTGATCATTGACCAAGGATACCAAATAATTAATTTGTTCTCTAGCTTTTCTAATGCTGGTAACTGCTAAATGAATTTCTTTTACCCCCGTTTCAATAGAAGTGAGTAACTGATGTTGAATTACATAAGCATCCTTTGAAGCCTTGATTCTTGGATCAGCCATAACGTTAAAGGATACCTGCTTTTCTTGATTACCTAATTTTAAATGGGCAATATATTTTCCTGGAACCACTCTATGTCCAATATAACTTCCTTCAATATAAACTCCGCTAACACCCGGCATGGTTGAATAACGAAGATCCCAAACAAAACGATTTAAACCGTTTTTCACTGTTAACAAAGGTTCACCATTAGGACCACCAGGATAGGAAACAAATTTTTCATCTGCCTTACTACTATACCTTCTTACTAAATTATTTTGCTCATCTACAATTTCTAAACTGAGCGTAGCAGCAGAATCTATTTTTTGAGGTAATTGATAATAGATTACTACACCAGAAGAAGGGTTAGTACCTGCATCACCCGTTGGCTCAGGACCAATAGGATCCTCACTTATTACTTTATCTAAAGCACTTCCACCTGAAACACGATACCCATTTTCAGGAGCGTACAAATGAAATTCTTTTTTTGAAATAACGGAGGAATCGTATTGTCTAATTAAACTAATATCATCTAATATCCAAAAAGCTCGCCCACCGGTAGAAGCTATCAAATCGCCTTGATGTAATTTTAAATCGGTGATAGGTGTTACAGGAAGGTTCAGTTGAAAAGGAAGCCACTGGCCACCTCCATCATAAGAAATATATAATCCAGTTTCTGTTCCAGCATATAAAAGGTTTTTCCGCTCAGCATCTTCGCGAACCACTCTAGTAAAAGCACCCACAGGAATTCCATTTACTATCTTCGTCCAGGTTTTACCATAATTAGTAGTTTTATAAATAGCCGGTGATAGCTCATTAAACTTGTATCGCGTAGTGGCAATATAGGCTGTAGCTGAATCATGAGAAGAAACTTCGATACTATTAATTAAACATTCTGATAATCCTGCAGGGGTGATATTAGTCCAAGTAACGCCACCATCTTTTGTAAGATGAACTAATCCATCATCACTTCCTGTATAAATCACACCTTTTTGTAAGGGTGACTCACTCACATACGAAAGCGTGCAATAATTTTCTCCGCCTGCCCCTTCATTAGTATAAGGAATACCACTGATGCCCATCTTACTGGTATCATGTCTGGTAAGATCTGGTGAAATTGCCTGCCAAGTTATTCCAAGATTAGTAGTTTTAAAAAGCACATTACCTCCATGATAGAAAGTATTTCCATCATGAGGGGAACAAATAATCGGCGCATTCCAATTAAATCGGTAGCGCATATCTTTTGGTTGCAAAGATTGATACTGCAAAGGCTTTTGCATGATGGGCTTACCCTCCATTGTTTCTTGATCGAGTACTTCAATAGTACCTTGATAACTTCCACCCATTACATACCTTGGATTATCGGGATTGAAAGCTAAAAAAGCACTCTCCCCACCTGCAGAAAAATTCCAATCCTTCGCGTCTATTGAAGACCGGTTAGTAGAACGACTGGCAATTTTTACAGAACCATCATCTTGTTGACCTCCATAAACATGATAAGGAAAAAGATTATCCGCATTCACTCTATAAAATTGTCCAGTAGGTTGGTTTTGAAGTGTACTCCATGTTTGACCAGTATTAAAGGTAATTGCAGCACCCCCATCATCTGCTAAAATAAAATTTTTACTATTCTTTGGATTGATCCACATACCATGATGATCACCATGCATCGTGTTCATCATAGTGAAATTTTTTCCACCATCAATTGATTTAAGCATTGGAGAACTCATTACATACACTACTTCCTCATTAATAGGATCCACAGCAATTTTTATGTAGTACCAAGCACGATGCACGGTATTATGATCTTTACTCACCCTACTCCAAGAAGCTCCTGCATCAATAGAAGCAAATACACCTCCCTGCTCCTTTTTGGTATCAGACTCTATCACTGCATATAACTTATTAGCATTACTTGCTGAAACACAGATCGCCATTTTACCCATTTCTGTTGGTAAACCCTTTTCCATTTTCGTCCATGTTTCACCCGCATCAATTGATTTATATAATCCACTTCCTTTTCCACCACTTCTAATCTGCCAAGGCATACGTCGGTGATCCCACATGGCAACATATAAAATTCTTGGATTATTATTATCCATTGTTAAATCAGTACAACCCGAATTAACATCAACAAACAAAGATTTTTTCCAACTACGGCCACCATCTATCGATTTATAAATACCTCTGTCCTCCGAAGCTCCATAAGAAGCCCCCTGTGCTCCAACAAAAACAATATCAGAATTTTTAGGATCTACCCGAATAGCCGCTATGTGACGTGTATTTTCTAATCCTATATGTTTCCATGTTTTACCAGCATCGGTAGACTTGTATACCCCATCGCCATAAGAAGACATTACACCTCTAACAGCATGTTCACCCATCCCCACATACAATACATTCGGATCACTAGGTGCAACAGCGATCGCACCTACAGAAGAAGTCTTAAATTGACCATCAGAAATATTTTGCCAGCTGATGCCTGCATCTTCAGTTTTCCAAACACCTCCACCTACTGTTCCCATGTAATAAGTCAGGGGATTATTTTCTACACCCACCACCGCAACAGAACGACCGCCTCGAAAAGGGCCTATATTACGCCACTTAACTCCTGAAAAATAATTTCCAGGTGCTGGAAAAACAATAGCTGCAGAATTTTGCGCACCATTTTTTTTTTGGGCTGATAAAAAAGGAGTAATCAAAAAAGTAAGAATAAAAAGAAGTATGGCTTTCATAAATAGTAAAATAAGTATTGAATGTACAAAGAAATTTTATACTAAAGTATTTACGAATTAACAAAAAAAGCCAACCAAATTGCAGTGGTTGGCTTTCAATTCGTTTAAATAAAACTATCCTTTCATTTTTTCAGCATCTGCTAAAAATTGTTTTAAACCAAGATCGGTCAAAGGATGTTTTAACAATGCTAGAATGGAAGAAAGAGGACAGGTACAAACATCTGCTCCAGCTTCAGCACATGCGATGATGTGATTACCGTTACGAATAGACGCTGCTAATATTTCTGTCTCAAATCCTTGAATGCTATATATTTTACTAATCTGTGAAATTAACTGTACCCCATCCCAACCGCTATCATCGATACGACCGATAAAAGGAGATACATAAGTAGCCCCAGCCTTCGCTGCTAAAATAGCTTGACCAGCACTGAATACCAACGTACAATTGGTTTTTATTCCATTATCGGTAAACCATTTAATCGCTTTGATACCATCTTTTATCATAGGTACTTTCACCACAATGTTTGGATGGATGGCTGCTAATTTTTTTCCTTCCTCTACAATAACAGAAAATTCAGTTCCTAACACTTCCGCACTAATATCTCCATCTACAATATCACAAATAGTTTTGTAATGATTGGCAATAGCCGCTTCGCCTCTTATATTTTCTTTTGCCATAAGAGAAGGATTGGTGGTAACCCCATCCAAAATACCTAATTCATTGGCTTCTCTAATATCTGCAAGATTGGCCGTGTCGATAAAAAATTTCATAATTATAGTTGATTGATGAACGCTATTAATTTATATTCTTACTAAAAGTATACTTAAATTTATTTAATAACCGAAAGTTTATACACTGTAATTGAATGGAACTTTTGGCCAGGCAATAAAAGTGTAGTTGGGAATGTAGGCTCATTAGGTGAGTCAGGGAAATGTTGAGTCTCCAAACACAATGCTGCATGTTGTTGGATTGCTTTTCCATCGCTAGTTTTCAATGTGCCATCTAAAAAATTTCCAGTATAAAATTGCACCCCCGGCTCAGTAGTAAATACCTCTAACACCCTTCCAGATTTTTGTTCTGAAACGGAAGCTACTTTAGTTAAACTAGCATCTATTTTATTGAAAACATAATTATGATCATAACCACCTTTAACAGAATCAATTCTTAATCCAACTTTAGTGGGTTGCGTAAAATCGTATGGAGTACCTTTTACTGGAGTAATTTCACCAGTTGGAATTAGTGTGCTATCAACAGCAGTAAAATGATCCGCATCGATTTGTAATTCATGATCTAGGATAGTATTAGTTACATCCCCCGTTAAATTAAAATAGCTGTGATTGGTAAGATTCACTACTGTTTTTTTATCGGTAGTGGCACTATATTCAATTTTCAATTCATCCTCATCTGTCAAGGTATAGTGAACATCTACATTTAAATTTCCAGGATATCCCTCTTCACCATCCTTACTTAAATAACTCAGTAGTAAAGATGGAACAGAATCATTTTCAACGGTGGGTTCCCAAACCGCTTTATCAAATCCTACTACACCACCATGTAAATGATTAGGTCCGTTATTAATCGCCAAAGTATACTCAATACTATCTATTAAAAATTTACCCTTAGCAATACGGTTTCCATAACGCCCCACAATGGCACCAAAATAGGGATGAGTAGCTAGGTATCCAGAAAGACTATCATAACCTAAAACGATACTAGAATTCTTGCCATTTTTATCAGCAGAAATCCAAGAGGTAACAATGCCTCCAAAATTGGTAATTTTTACCTCTGTACCTTTTGAATTAATGAGTGTGTAAAGAAAGACTTCTTTTCCGCCCGCAGTTCCAAAGGAAGACCTTGTAATTCCTTTACTTTTTTCCATTTTAGCTTTATTAATTTGATTACAGGAAGTAAATAAAAATGTAAAAATAGTGGCAATAACGATACCAAGCAAGGTTATTCTTTTCATAAACTAAAATTGATTTATTAATTATTACGTAGATAATAACTAATTTTTATTTAATATAATAAATTAAAGATATTCAAAAAATGCTGTATTTAATCAAAGTCCACCCCTGCCTTAACTAATACTTCTTCCATTATTTTACTAACTAACAAGGTTAGGTGATGAGGCCATTTTTCACTCTGTAACCAACCATTATCCAAACATTGCATCACTTCTTTTATTTCGTGCTCAAATCCATTGCTTTGATGAGGTATTGAATAATCATGTTTTGTACCATCATTCAATATTACCGTAAAATCTGTAGCCTTAAACCAAGGACTTTTAATTTCAATTCTTCCCTTAGCACCACTAATCATTGCTTGAATAGGTGTATTGAAACTAATCGTAGATAATAAGTGTGCCGTCTGACCTTGAGGATATTGCAAAACAAGATTACAATATTCATCTACGCCAGTAGCAGTAAGTTTTGAAACAAATTCTATTGTAGAGGGCTCCCCTAAAATTAGCGAGGCTAAAAAAATGGGATAAATACCGATATCCAATAAGGATCCACCTCCTAAAGCTTTACTAAATACTCTACTTTCAAAATCAACAGGAGCAGTAAAGCCAAAATCAGCTTGCACGAACTGAGGCACTCCAATTAAATCCTCTTTTATTAGTTGCTGTATTTTTTCAATAAAGGGCATACAAGAAGTCCACATACCTTCCATTAAAAAGACATTACTTTTCCTTGCCTGTTCTATCATTTCCTTCGAGAGGCGATAATTGATAGAAAGAGGTTTCTCACATAATACGGCTTTATTATGTTGCATAGCCCTCATCGCAAGATCATGATGTAAATGATTGGGAGTAGCGATATAGACAATATCAATATTATCATCATTTATCAACTCATCATAATCATCATACCACTTAGTAGCATTAAATTTAAGGGCATACTGCTGAGCCTTTTGTTGATCGCGAGAAGCGACTGCATACAATTCAGATCCTTCAACAAAATTAAGAGCAGTGCAGAATTTATCTGCAATTCTGCCAGCACCTATAACACCCCATCGATAAGAATTACGCATAATAAATTAAATCGGATGATTAGCAAAAAAATTAGGAAGAAATGATTAAACAACAAATTCAAAAGCAGGTAGTCCTTTGAATCCGCAGTTTTTGACTACAAAAAATTCACCTGCCAATGGTTGCGCTGCTAGTGCTTCTTCAGAAAGTCCCACTCTTGCAGTGGTAATATAAAGGTCATCCAAATTTTCTCCACCGAATGTACAAGAAGTTACTCTTGAAGCAGGTAATTTAATACTTCCAATTTTTTCACCAGTCAATGGATTCCACCTAGCTACTTGCCATCCATCCCAATGACCAATCCAAAGCATTCCTTCTTGATCAATTGTCATACCATCAGGATACCCCTCTTCTTTGACATTGATTTTTATGACAGATTTTTTATTACTGATTTCACCTGAGTTTTTATCATAATCATAAGACACCACTTCAAAACTAGGGGTATCGATATAATAAAGTGTTTTATGATCTAGACTCCAAGCTAATCCATTGGATATAGAGACATTGTCTATCTTTTTTTTATAGTTCAAATCCCTATCTAAAACATATACATTTCCTTGATGCAAAATTTCCGAAATCGCCATTGTTCCAGCCCAAAATCTTCCAGCAGGATCACATTTACCTTCATTAAAACGATTAGTAGGAATTTCAGCTTCAGGATCTACTATCATTTTTAATTTACCATCTGGTCTACTGATAAATGCAAATCCATGATGAAGTCCGGCGATTAAATCTCCATTTGTACAAACAGCAAAAGATCCAATCATTTGATGAACATTGATTGCTGAGTATTCAGCATTTGCTGGATCATATTGATGTACAATGCCATTTAAAATATCTAACCAGCAGATTATTTTTTTACCAGCATCCCATACAGGTCCCTCTCCCAACAAACTAGTTTTTTGCAACACTTGAATTGGTTTCAATTCGCTTAAATTATTCATACAAAAGAAATTAAAAAGGTGAAGGGCTGATGGATGTCCAACCTCCATCAACGATTAAACTTTGTCCAGTAATATGTCTTGCCTTATTGGAAACAAGAAACAAAGCAGCGTTTGCAATATCACTCACATCTGCTGGCCTACCAATAGGCGTTATCCTTGACCAGGTAGCAAAATATTCAGGATCACTTAAAGTCCGCTCGGTTAGTGTAGCTCCTGGAGCAATGGTATTTACATTTATTTTATACTGAGATAACTCTATCACTAAATTTTTTGCAAGCATTTCTAATGCTGCCTTACTCATTCCATAAGCTGCAAGATCTTTATGCGCCTGATGACCTGTAACTGATGAGGTAAATAATAATGAGCCACCCTCTGCTTGTTTTTTCATTTGATTAGCAGCAGCCTGAGCTAAAAAAAATGTTCCACCAAGATTAACCTGCATCACTCTAAAAAACGATTCGGGTGAATAGGTGAAAAAATCTCCAAATAGCGTAATACCTGCATTGGCTATAACTACATCGAGACTTCCGAATTTCTCTACGGCAGTATCTACCATTTTCTGAATAAACAAAACATCACTCGAATCACCGGCTAAAGCCATACAAGTTCCTCCAGTAGCCTCCGTAATTTTTTTAGCTCCTTGCACTGCTAATTCATTATCCACATCATTCAATATCACCTTCGCCCCTCCCATTACAAGATGAGTGCAAATTTCAAGGCCAATACCTTGACCTGCTCCGGTTACGATGGCAACTTTATCTTTGAATGACATGGTTTACTTATTGAAATAAAATATTAATATTTTAAAAAATACTAAAGTAAGAATTAAAACTATTTTAATACCAGTTTACAGATTAAATTCAACTAACTTATTCATTAAAAAAAGCTACTCTCTTTTAATATTTATTTTAATGAGAATCTCTTGTAACCTTACTACCAGAAGCACCCTTTAAAAAATCCATATCCGCACCAAGATGAGCCTGCTCCACATGAGTTTGATAAAGATGCACATAACCCCGAGAATGAATTTTTTCTTTTAATGTCCAAGCTTTTCTTCGAATATCTAGTTCCTCTTCAGAAACTTCTAGCTGCAAAATTCTTTTAAAAGTATCTAAAGTAATGACATCACCATTTTGCACTAATGCTAAAGCTCCACCCACAGCAGCCTCTGGTGAAACATGCAGTACCACTGTACCAAACCCGGTACCACTCATTCTTCCGTCACTAATACGAACCATATCGGAAACTCCAGCTAAAAGTAATTTTTTAGGTAAGGTCATATTTCCTACTTCCGCCATTCCTGGATAGCCCTTAGGCCCAACATTTTTTAACACCATAATACTAGTCGCATCAATTTCTAATTCAGGATCGTCTATGCGTGCATGATAATCTTCTATGTTTTCAAACACCACTGCTTTACCTGAGTGCTTCAATAATTCAGGGCTAGCAGCAGAAGGTTTAATCACCGCACCATTAGGCGCTAAATTTCCTTTTACCACTACAATACCAGAATCTGGTTTGAAAGGATCCTTTAAAGTACTGATCACTTTTCTATTATACACTTCGGAGGTTACACAGTTTTCTCCAATGGTTTTCCCATTCACCGTAAGCGCATCATTATGAATCAGCGATGACATCTCTTTAATTAGCGCAGGTAATCCACCTGAATAATAAAGATCTTCCATATAATTTTCACCTGATGGCTGAACATTTGCTAGCAATGGAATTCCTTGTGAAAATTTATCAAAATCATCGATATTTAATTCAATACCAATCCTTCCAGCAATCGCCAATAAATGAATTACAAAATTGGTGGAGCCACCGATTGCAGCATTCACCATAATCGCATTCTCAAATGCCTCACGAGTAAGAATTTTAGATAAAGTAATATCTTGTTTTACCATTTCTACAATTCGCCTTCCAGATAATTGAGAAAGCACTTTACGGCGTGCATCCGCTGCCGGTATAGACGCATTGTCTGGTAATGAAAGTCCTAATGTTTCTACCATGACCGCCATAGTAGATGCAGTTCCCATCACAGCGCAATGACCTTGTGTTCGAGCCATACAAGCTTCAGAAGCAACAAACTCTTCGGGGGTAATTTTGCCCATTTTATTATCAGCATCAAAACGCCAAATATCTGAAGTACCAATATCTCTACCTTTCCAATGTCCTTTTAACATCGGTCCTCCTGAAATAACTAGGGTGGGAATATTTACACTACATGCCCCCATCACAAGAGACGGAGTCGTTTTATCACAACCACATAGAAGTACTACCCCATCCACAGGATTAGCTCTTATAGATTCTTCTACATCCATGCTTACCAGATTACGGTAAAGCATAGCGGTAGGTTTCATTAAAGTCTCCCCCAATGACATCACTGGAAATTCAACCGGAAATCCACCTGCCTCAAGCACTCCTTTTTTTACAGCTTCTGCTAATTCTTTAAAATGGCCGTTACAAGGTGTTAGTTCGCTCCACGTATTACAGATACCAATAACTGGTCTTCCATCAAACATATCCGGAGGAGTACCTTGATTCTTCATCCAAGCCCTATAAATGAAGCCGTCTTTCCCCTTTTTTCCAAACCAATTTTGGCTCCTATATTTTTGATTTTCCATGTTTGATAAATAACTATTTATACAACTACAAGTTTTTATTTTGAAATTTTACAAAGCCCTATCTAAATGAGTATACCCTCCATCTACATAAATTAATTGACCAGTAGTATGACTTGACCTTTCTGATAAAAGAAAGACCGCCATATTAGCAATTTCTTCGGCTGTAGTCATTCTGTTTTCTAAAGGTATTTTAGCATTGATCTGCTGTAATTTTTCAGCAGGATTATCAAATGTTTTTATCCAATTCTCATACAAAGGAGTATAACACTCTGCTACAATTACAGCGTTTACTCGAATACCATATTTTAATAATTCAACCGCCCACTCCCTAGTCAAAGCATTACGGCCACCATTAGCCGCAGCATAAGCTGAAGTATTTCCCTGACCGGTTTCTGCAGTTTTTGAACTGATATTCACAATAGCTCCTTTAGACTTTTTCAATTCAGGCAATGCAAATTGTGCTAACAAATAATAATGAATAAGATTTTTATGCAATGAAGCAACAAAGGATTCGTAATTACCTTTTTCTAATCCTACTCCATCATTCACTCCCGCATTGTTAATGAGCCCATCAATGTGACCAAATTCAGCAATCACGTGCTTTACAGCCTTTTCACATTCCGATGGATTGGTTAATTCTGCAGTAACACATTTTGCTTGACCACCCATCTTTTCGATTTCTTTTACTGCCGCCAAATTATCTTCAGTGCTTCTACCAATGATAAAAGGGATAGCTCCTTCAGCTGCCAAAACTTTACTGATGCCCAATCCAATTCCTTTTGCACCCCCAGATACTATAATTACTTTTTTAGTGAGATTAAGTTGCATACTGTTTATTTAAGTTGAATATTAATATTTTCAATTTGCTGTGAACGCATAATAGTTCCCTTCATTTTCCCCATCCAATTTACCTTTTGATAATGATTGAACAAATCAAAGATATTATTTATTGGCTTATCATCTGCAGCCAACAATACATCATTTGGTTGCAGTCCGGATATAGCTATCCCCTTATCATTTTTAACTGAAACAATGATTACCCCATTTTCAGACCTCAATCCAAAAGCAGAACGATCCCCTAATCCACTTACATTTCTAACCACCACATCTAACCAGGCAACTTCAGCCGTCTTTTCTTTTACTTTAGAAGCAAGCACTAAGTAGGGTATCGTTACTTTTAATGCTTTTGACTTTAGGGTGCCTTGAACTCCTATATGAGTAGCATCAATATTTTTAAACCCTACTAACCTGGCAGGACTTTTAGTTGAGACGCTATAATCACCCGTAGAGGAATTTATAAATAAAGGGTCGCCATATAAACTATTGGCATCTGTACCATTATTTCTTGCTTTTAAAAGTGAAGTAGAATCAGGAAAAAAATTTAAATCTACCTGTTTACCCCAAGAACGAATTTGAATAGGATAATAAGTCCGCGTCACAATATTATTTCTGAATATATCTTCACTTTTTTTAAACCATACATGAGGATGAAAAGAATTATTGATCATTATATTATTCTCTACAGTTCTATAAAAACCTTCTCGCAATTTAATTCCTCCATTCAAACAAATATTATTATAGATATGGTAATTGGAAGAGCCATCATCCAAATCAATATCCCATCCATGATCACATCTAAAACGATTGTTGCGGATAGTAGTAGTTTTTTGAGCATCCAATAAAATGATTTCAGGATGAATAGCAGCAATACTATCCATATATTTTCTTTTCGCATTCCAATACCTATCTCTTCCCCATGAATTAAAGGAACCATGGTCACCCGTTTCCTGCACAGTATTAAAAACATCATTGTACTCAATAAGATGTCCACCCCAAGTACCATCACCAATATTGATTCCTGCCCTAGGGGTATTGTAGATGGTGTTATTTTTGACTGTTATACTTTCAGACATGGATATCTCAACTCCAGTCGATTGCTTTTCAACTCTTCCAATATCATGAATAAGATTATTGTCAACTATACAATCCTTTGGATATAAATTATTTTTTGGACCAGGAGTTTGATCAATTGTTTTATAATCCAAAAACTGTTCATAGCTAAACGCAGGAGATCTTACCGCAGAAATATCTCCCACAAAACAAATCCCCGTTTCTCCAATTTCCTTGAAATGATTATTGGAAATAGTAATGCCTCTATTAAAACCACTAACCATGATAGCCGTAGCCCCCAACTGATCAAACTCACAATCAGCAATAGAACAATTTTGAGCACCTTCTATAAGTAAGGCTCCAGAACGATGTAGCATCCAATCACTTCTTAACAAAGGTTCATGAGCTTCCATCAAAACTCTTTTGGTTTGTGTAAATCGTATTTTACGAATCTTTACATTTTTTATTGGATTGGGTTCATCACCTTTTAAATACAATAAGGTCTTTAAATAGGATAATTCAATTGAAGCAGACCTTAGGTCAATTTCAGATTGAGGATAATAATATATTTTTCGATTAGTCTTATCAAAATACCATTCCCCAGGAGCATCTAATTCCTCGAAAATATTTTCAACAAAACGGAAGGATTGATGCAATGGAGCTGGCCGATTATTTTGCCATCCACCTTCCATTTTTAATGAGCCATCATCTTGCTTACCAGTGATCTGATAATGGAAACTCCCCCACTCGCCAGAATGAAGGGCATGAAAAAATCCTCCAGAAGGATCTTTCCATTGCTTAACTCTTTGGTCACTGATGGCATCAGCAGCTACCCCATTAAATATGCGCGCAGCACTGTCATAATTTGGATATCGAGCCATCACTTGCTGCTTTCCATTTACAAACATGGCATCAGATATATAATCAAGAGAAAGATTGGCTACACTTATATTATCGTTGTACTTATTCCAACTAAGCGCAACTTTTTTAGCTCCACTAATCACCACATCTTCATTATTAAATGCAGACAAAAGCAAAGACTTCCCTTTCAGGCTAGCAGCACTAACTATAATCGTTGAATCAATATAATATACTCCTTTGCGGAAATATATCTCCACCTTACCTAAAGAGGTTTGTGTGGCAAGAAAAATAGCCTGTCGAACAGATGACACTGGATGTTGAATTGAACCTATCGCCTTATCATTTCCATTAGCGGCTATAAAGATTTTTTTTTGTGCAAATACTGGAGAAATTAGAAACACTCCTATTAAAAAAAACGCAAACAATCGTACTGACATATTTTCTAAATAAAACGATTTCTACTAGTTCGATAAAAAAAAGATCCTTATTTCATTTAATAAGAATACCTTTTTTTAAGGTTGATAAGCAACGGCTAACTGTTTACTTGTTCCTAATCCTTCAATACCTAATTCAACCACATCACCCGCTTTAAGAAAAATTGGTTCTGGTTTAATACCCAAGCCAACACCGGGAGGAGTTCCAGTACTGATTACATCTCCAGGAAGTAATGTCATAAACTGGCTCAAGTAATGAACTAAAAAAGGTATTTTAAAAACTAGGTTAGAAGTATTACTATTTTGATATTTTGTTCCATTTACACTTAACCACATAGATAAATTATCTACATCTTTTACTTCATCAAGTGTTGCCAAAAATGGTCCTAAAGGCGCAAATGTATCACAACCTTTTCCTTTAGCCCATTGACCACCACGCTCTAATTGAAATGCTCTTTCACTATAATCATTGTGCAAACAATAACCCGCTACATAATTCATAGCATCAGATTCTTCTACATAACTTGCTTTCTTTGACATTACAAATGCTAATTCCACCTCCCAATCTGTTTTGGTACTATTTTTTGGAATAATTACCGCATCATCAGGTCCACATAAAGCAGTGGTTGACTTGAAAAATATGATGGGCTCTTGAGGAATGGGTGCATTCGTTTCTATACAATGATCGACGTAGTTTAACCCAATACAAATAATCTTAGAAGGCCTAGTCACAGGAGAACCTAAACGAATATTTTGAGCTATTTCAGGAAAGGAATGATTATCCCTAATAGCAGCAGCTAATTTATCTAATCCGTTATTTTCAAAAAAGGATTCATTGTAATCCTCTACTACCGAGGATACATCTAATCTTTTTTCACCTATTAATATACCTGGCTTTTCTTTTCCTGGTTCACCAAATCGTATTAGTTTCATTCTTTTTTATTTAATTATTTGTAATTTTTTTTGATTCGAGAGAATACTTTTATTTATGTTTTCTACCAAGTATACAATTGATTAACAAAAAACTAAGTATTTAATTTCACAAAACCACCATCAATTGGATAATCGCAGCCAGTTATAAATGAAGCTTCCTCACTACAAAGATATAATGCTAAAGCAGCAATTTCAGCGGGTTGAGCCATTCTGCCAATCGGTTGACTTTTAGATAATTTTTCAAACATTTCTTTTTCTTTACCGGCATAGTTTTTAGCAATAAAACCATCAACAAATGGAGTATGCACTCTTGCAGGAGAAATGGAATTGCAACGAATATTTTCTCCAATATAATCTCTAGCAACAGATAAGGTCATTGAAATAACTGCCCCTTTTGCTGTAGAGTAAGCAAAGCGATCAGGTAAACCTAAAGTAGCCGCAATAGAAGCCATATTTAAAATAACTCCACCTCCTAATTTTCTTAATAAAGGAATGGCTGCGTAAACACAGTTGTATACTCCCTTTACATTTACATTGATTACTCGGTCAAAGTCAGCCTCCAGTGTAGTGTCGGCTTTGCCAATATGTGCTATACCCGCATTATTTACTAAAATATTAAAATTGTCAATTTTGCCAAATGTATCAATCACCGCTTGCTGATTGGCAACATTACAAGCATGAGCCACCGCAGTTCCACCAATAGATTTGATCTCTTGCAAAACATTGATAGAATTTTCTAAAGACAATTCTATTATATGAACTTCAGCTCCCTGTTGAGCAAATAAAACAGCTATAGCTTTTCCAATACCACTGCCGCCACCTGTTACAATTGCTTTTTTACCTTTTAATGAAAACATAAATTTTTTAATAATTAACTAGCTTATATAATTATAATAGATTAAAAAGAAGATGACTCCAATATTGGTTTTACAAAGACACACCACGCTTCCATGGAATAAAATCATCTTGATTTAAAAGCACTGCTTTCGGAATAACTTCTCCGCTGGATGCTTTAATACAATATTCTAAAATATCTTCACCCATCTGCTCAATCGTTTTTTCTCCACTAATAATTGGCCCACAATCAATATCAATGATATCACTCATTTTATTAGCTAATATCGTATTGGTAGAGACTTTAATAACTGGACAAACTGGATTACCCGTCGGAGTTCCAAGACCTGTAGTAAACAGAATCAATGTAGCGCCAGATGCAGCTTTTCCTGTGGTGGCTTCTACATCATTACCAGGTGTACACACTAAACTCAAACCAGGCTGAGTAGCTTTTTCAGTATAATTAAGCACATCAACTACTGGTGAGGTACCTCCTTTTTTAGCAGCACCTGCACTCTTAATAGCATCTGTAATTAAACCGTCTTTTATATTTCCAGGAGAAGGATTCATGTGAAATCCTGAACCTACGGTATGCGCGAGTGCATCATAGGTTTGCATCAAGTAAATAAACTTTTTTGCAGCAGCTTCAGTAGTACATCGATCTACTAAATCTTGTTCCGCACCACATAATTCTGGAAATTCTGCTAATAATACTTTTGCTCCTAATGCTACCATTAAATCCGAAGCATAGCCTACAGCTGGGTTTGCAGATACACCGCTAAATCCATCACTACCTCCACATTTAACACCTACACACATTTCACTCAATGGAGCGGAAGTTCTTTCTTGCTTATTAAGCTCTACTAATCCTTCAAAAGTTTTTTTGATAGCATCTGTTATTAATTGCTCCTCGCTATCAGATTGCTGTTGTTCAAAAACTAGTAAGGGTTTATCAAAATTTGGATTATGCTTTTTTACATCATCTAAAAAATGCTGTGTTTGCAAATTCTGGCAACCTAAACTCAGTACGGTAACACCACCTACATTTGGATGATTGGCATATGAAGCCAATAAAGAACTTAATGACGCTGAATCCTGTCTTGTTCCACCACAACCTCCCTGATGATTTAAAAATTTAATACCATCTACGTTTTTAAATACCCGTTTTGATTTATTGGCTAAATCAGGTTGTAAATTAATAGAATTAATATCATCGCCTTGTTGAAAAGCCTTTAATAGTTGGTGAGTATATTGAGTATATTTATCACTCACAGCATAGCCTAATTCATTGTGAAGCGCTTCACGAATCACATCCATATTTCTATTTTCACAAAAAACTGTTGGAACAAAAAGCCAATAATTAGCTGTACCATATCTACCATCACCTCTTTTATAACCATTGAAAGTTCTATTCTTGAATTTTGAAACATCAGGAGCTTGCCAATTATATTTTACACCGCGATAAGCATAAGGATCAGCCGCATGCTTTAAATTTTCAGTCGTCATCAGACTTCCTTTAGAAACATCGCTTTCAACTTTTCCAACAAGCACTCCATACATATACACCTCGCTTCCTTTAGTTAAATCTGCGATATAAAATTTATGTTTCGCTTTCACTTCATCCAAAAGGATATAATTTTCTCCATTAAAAAGAACATTTTCTCCTACAGATAAATTTTGTAATGCAACTAGCACGTTGTCTTTTGGGTGCATTTGAATCACCCTTCTTTTGTTATTCGATTCTGACAT
>CANCRO010000052.1 GCA_947380605.1 Chitinophagaceae bacterium | reverse complement strand
GAACGAGCTTCATATTGCATCTGAGTTTTAAGATCAGTAAAGGTAGTAGTGGATGGCATCCTAAACATCATTCTTGGTCCGCCCCTATCGCCTCCATTATTAGCAAATGGATCAGGTGCGTCTTCTTCAATAATAGACTTAAATAAACTTGATTGCTCATTAAATAACAGCTGGAACTTATCTGTTCTAGACTCAGGAATTCTAGCCCTCATTTCAGGGTCAGTAATATTTCTACGCATATTCATTACTCGCTCAAATACAATTTTACCTTCTTTCATTTGAGCAAAAGAAATAGTAAGACTTCCCAATAGGACAACCGATAAAGTAAATAAAAGTTTCATAGTTCGAAATTTTATAAAAGATAAATGTAACATTTTTAATCCGCTCTCATCATAAATGTTCGGGCTCCACCTCTTCCTCCCTCAAGACCCGATTTTTGTAAACTGTATGTAAAGCCTACTAAAAAATATTGGTTAATTACATTATACTGCTGGTCAATAATTTGAGACTGGGATACCGTGCGACTTATGCCCGCACTTTTGTTAAGTAAATCATAGGCAGTAAGTTTCACCTCTGCACGTTTGTTTTTCAAGAAAAATTTAGAAAAATATGCATTCCATATTGGAATAGCCGTATTATAACCTTCTGCTCTTCCAGAATTAATGGTATAATTCAGTGACTGGTTTAACACTAAACCCCAGGGTAAATTTTTAATGATATCTATCGAATACACTCTCGTTAAATAATTAGTATTTAAAGAAGGATTCTTTTTATTATTAGTAACACTATAAGAATATCTCGTTGAAAAATTGATATCAATCACATCGCTTACCATATAATTATACGTAAGTGACGGCCCTGCACTCTTAATCACGATATTATTTAACGCACCGTTAGAATAAGACACATTATTATTGAGCCCTATATTTAAGCCTAAATTTATTCTTGAATGAATTTTTTTCAAACCAAAACCATAGTTGGCATTTCCATTCAATCTATATACTCCATTCACATTGACAGGCTTAGATAAAATAGTTCGATTGGGTAATATACTATCATAATTTACAATAGAATTATCAGACATCGCTGCATTTAAGAAAGCGAAAAAGTTTTTCTGCGAAATGAATTTCGACGAAAAAAAACGGAGATTCAAATTATGCGTATACGTTCTTTGTAGATTAGGATTACCCATTACTGGATTATTAATATTACTCAGGTCCATGATCGGTTGCAACTGAGTTAATGAAGGCTGAGAGGTAGACGTTCGATAATTAAAATTCAAGTTTTTAGTTCGGCTAAAATTAAACTGCATCATAGCAGAAGGAAGCAGGTCGGTGACTTGTTGATTTACTTTTACGAGCGTATTAATATTGGAGCCAGTAATTTGAGCATTTTGAATGGATAAACCGGAAGAAAAACTAAACATCTTTTGATTCGTTCTAAAATTCATGCCACCACCCGAATACAAATAATTACTCTGGTATTCATTAGTCAATCGATTATTTAATAAATCATATTTTCCATCTACTTTATTATTGTCATACACTTTTTTATGGCTTGATCCATCACTCTCACTTACAAAAGAATTAAACTCTAACAAGGACTTTTTACTCATTGGCTCAGTATAAACCAAATTAGCCGAATAAGTGGACGTATTGCCGTCTCTACTATTTTTTTGATCCATTAAAGAATCTTTTATTAGCAAAGTATTTTGATAGGTTTTCAAATTAGAAAGTTGATACCCATTAGAAGTTGATTCATTATATCCAAAAGTAATAGTAGATGAAATAGTACGACCCTTTTTAGCAAATTTCTTTCTTAACAATAAACTACCGGAAGCATTCAACGCATCTGACTCACTTGAAGAAGTGGTTTGGGAAGAATTAACTTGTGTTCCATCTGGCAAAAAAGTAGCAGCAGAAGAAATTCCTGAAGAACTTCCGTGCTGAGTGGTAATAGCAGGCACAAATTTAAAAGAGAATTTATCAGAAACCTTTTGATCTAAAGTACTTCCAAATTTTGCTTGTCGATCTCTAGATTGAGAATTAGAATTGGAATTTTGCGTAAAAATATTCCCCGGAGTAAGATTTTGTATTAAAGACTTACTATTCATTGCACGATCGATATCACTGGCTGAAATATTCGAGTTAAAATCAGTATTCTTATGATTAAAGACGTTCGAATAATTTCCACCACCAGCATAGGTATTAGCAACCCCTTGTGAATTGCCACCTCCCATGCCACCTCCCCCCATATCACCCATAACAATCGACACTCCACCGCCTCCACCTGGACGCATTCCACCTCCTGCACCAGAAAAATTAGCAATATCTCCAAATGAAAAACCTTGTCGATTGGTATTATTAGCCATTGCGATCAATGAAATTTGCTCCTCTTCATTTAATCGATTCATATTACCCTGTGCATCCCATCTACCAGGATCACCCGCTGCTCCACTAATCTTGCCAAAGGTGGAATGATTTCTATCTTTTTTTAATTTAATATTAATACTTGTCTGCTCATTACCATCATCAATTCCTGTAAACATTGACTGGTCTGACTTTTTATCAAACACCTGAATTTTATCCACCGCATCTGCTGGTAAGTTGCGAGTAGCCATTTTTGGATCGCCTGTAAAAAACTCTTTTCCATTCACATATACTTTAGCAACAGACTTTCCATTTACTGTAATTGATCCAGATTTATCGACCTCTACGCCTGGCATTTTCTTTAACATATCCTCCACTACAGCATTGGGTAATGTTTTAAAATTTTCAGAATTAAATTCTATCGTATCGTTATTGATCACTACAGGTGGCCTTTTCGCAATAATATTAATATTCTCCATCCTGCTCGTATCCGTCATATAAATATTACCTAGAGATAATTTTGCCGTTGAACCTACTTTAATAGCCAGCCACATAGGATGGTATCCAACATAGGAAACAGAAATCAAGTATTTTCCAGCTGCTACATTTTTTAATTGAAAAAATCCTTGTTCATTGGTTCTAGTAAAACTTATTAATGAAGAGTCCTTAGCACGAGCCAAAGAAATAGTAGCCGAAATAAGCGGTTTATTTAAATTGCTATCTGCTACAGATCCATCAATTGAAATATTTTGAGCAGACAAAAGTTTACTAACCAATAAAAATACGGTTAGAAAGAATATTTTGACAATAGATTTTGGGTTCATAAAATAGGAATATAAATATCGAAGACTGGTAATTAAATAAGCTGTTTACCTATTTAAAACCTTCGTTAATTGTAAAATTAGTTATAATCATGATATATTAGATAGATAAGTTATAATAATGCAGTAAGGGTTTCAGATTGAATGATAAAAGCCTCTTCAATTTAGGGTGCCTTTTGCTAGGATCAAAATAGTAGGTATATTTATTGTCGTTGCTACTATTTCATGAAAATAAAAAGGTTTTAGCAACAACAATAATTCATCAATCGACTTTACTTTCAATTAAACATCCAATGAACGCAAACAAAAAATCACGTAGATCATTTCTAAAAAAAGCCTTAGCGCTTTCTGCAGCTTCTGCTGTTGCACCTTCTGTGTGGAACAATGCGAGTGCCAATATTTTTGAAAAAACAAGTTTTCGCAAAGCCGGAGAAAAAGTTAATCTCGCTTGTATTGGTATCGGTAATCAAGGTGGGTCAGATGTATTTTCTATGTTTAATACAGGCTTGTGTAATTTGGTTGCTTTTTGTGATGTAGATATGGGTGCACCGCAAACTCTCGAAGTATTAAAAAAATTCCCTGATGTACCCCGCTTCCAAGACTTTAGGAAAATGTTTGAAAAAATGGGTAATCAAATTGATGCGGTTACCATCGGTGTTCCCGATCATTCCCATTTTCCGATTACGATGATGGCATTGGGTTTAGGAAAACATGTATACGTTGAAAAGCCAATGGCGCGTACCTTTCATGAAGTTGAACTAATGATGATGGCTGCTCGAAAGCATTCAAAACAAGTTACCCAAATGGGTAACCAAGGTCATTCCGATGGAAATTATTTTCAATTTAAAGCATGGAAAGAGGCAGGTATTATTAAAGACGTAACCGCTATCACCGCCCACATGAATTCTTCTCGCAGATGGTATGGATGGGATCCAACCATTAAAAGTTTTCCTGCTGCAGAACCTATTCCTTCAACATTAGATTGGGATATCTGGACAGGCGTAACGCAACCTCACCAATACAATCATGATTTTGTAAATGGACAATGGAGAAGTTGGTATGACTTTGGAATGGGGGCTTTAGGAGATTGGGGCGCTCATCTTATCGATACTTGTCATCAATTTTTAGATCTCGGTTTACCTACTGAAATTAATATGTTGAGAGCCGATGGACATAATCCTTTTTTCTATCCGATGGCCTCTACTATCTTATTCAAGTTTCCAGAAAGAGCCAATATGCCGGCATGTGATATTACTTGGTATGATGGATTGAAAAATATACCACCCGTTCCCGAAGGATATGGTGTGTCTGAATTGGATCCTAATATTCCCCCTACCAGTGTGGGTAAAATTCAACCCGTAAAATTAAATCCAGGTAAAATTATTTATAGCAAGGACTTGATTTTTAAAGGTGGTTCCCATGGAAGTACACTTTCTATTATCCCTGCTGACAAAGCAAAAGACATGGCTTCTAAATTACCTGAAGTACCTAAGAGTCCTTCGAATCACTACGCCAACTTTTTAAAAGCTTGCAAAGGTGAGGAAAAAACTCGCTCTCCATTTGAAATAGCAGGTCCACTAAGTCAAGTTTTCGCATTGGGAGTGATGGCTCAGAAATTAAATACTAAATTATTATTTGATAGAAAGACTAAACAGATTACTAATAATAAAATAGCCAACCAATTATTAACTGGTCTTCCACCTCGTAAGGGTTGGGAACAATACTACAAGATTTAATTTCAAATCAAATCATTCAAAAAAAAATATACAATGAAAAAAATAGTCATTTTTTTAATCGCTGGCTTCATCACCTTTTTGCCAAAAGCAATGTTAGCGCAGAAAGCAGAACGTCCGGGACCTCAGCCAGCTGTTGAAAATGCAGAGAAGTTTAAACTCGGAATTGCTGGATATACTTTTGCAAAAATTGATATTGATAAAACCTTGGAGACCTTTCAAAAGATGGATCTACATTATTTCACCATCAAAGATTTTCATCTTCCGCTCAACAGCACTGTTGAACAAATTGCTGCTTTTAATGAAAAATTAAAATCAAAAGGAGTGATAGGTTATGCAGTAGGCCCTATTTATTTAAAGTCTGAAACCGAAGTTGACAATGCCTTTGAATATGCCAAAAAAGTAGGCGTAAAAATGATCATCGGCGTACCCAATTACGAGTTACTTCCTTACGTCAATAATAAGGTAAAAGAATATGATATTAAATTGGCCATTCATTTACATGGTCCAGATATTGCCATCTATCCAGATGCAGAAGATGTATGGAATCATGTAAAAGATCTTGATCCAAGAATGGGTATGTGTTTAGACATTGGCCATGATACCAGAGCAGGAAAAGATGCAGTAGCAGATCTTAAATTGTATAAGTCTAGGGTTTTTGACATTCATTTAAAAGATGTAACAGGTCCCACCAAATTGGGTTACTCTCTTGAAATCGGTCGCGGTATTATTGACTTCCCAGCTTTTGTTAAAATGTTACGTAAGGTAGGTTATACGGGTGTAGTAGGTCTAGAACATGAAAAGGATATGACCAATCCATTTATGGGTATTGGGGAAGACATTGGTTATTTCAGAGGAGTAATCAAGGCGACTAGATAAGCGGTAGATAACAACAAATATTTTGAATGCTAGTTGGGTGTACCGTTTAGTAAAAAATTGAGGAAATAGTCACTTGATTCAACTACTATCATTGAGTAGGCGTTTAATTGATTTATTATTAAATCGAATGGGAATTAATTAATTCGAAATGATAAAATACAAGTCAATATTTATACTTTGATTAAGCAATTTGACTACAATCTAAATTTTAAAAAAAACATTATTTGGAAAGATGGGTTGGTATAAAATGCCCTGTTCATTTTAATTCAAAAAGATTAACCTATCGTTTGCTTATCTTATTCATTGAAATTGCTTTTTGTCTAGAACATTTAAATCGTAACATATTTTCACTTCTTTTCATTAAATGCTTTTGACTTACCCCGCTATTCACTCTCTTACGCCAGAGATTAAAACTGTTTCGCTTTAATTCAGTCCGCATTAACTTAATTGTTTCTGCTTCAGATAAACCAAACTGAAAGGTAATTGCTTCAAAAGGAGTGCGATCCTCCCAGGCCATTTCAATGATTCTATCAATGTCTATTTTTTCCATTTCAGTTAGCTTAATATTTTATTGCCTCTGACTTCAAAATTAATACGATAGGTGAATATTAAAAAAACAATATAACCCTAACAAAACATCTTCAGAATATCAGCGATTAAAGATAAGTTCTAGATTTCCTTTTATTATTATTTTAGTTTACTTTCAATGACAACTCATTTTTTCCTTTAAAATCCTACACTTTTCTTACTGGAACTAATCATTTCGTCTATTGCTAAAATGGTATCTCTTCTCCAAGTAGGACTCACAACAAAAAGTAGTTCCTTCTTCCCACGTTTTCCATTAGGAAAGAAAAAGACTTCTTGACCAGCATTCAAACTTACCCCACTGTTTGACTTTGGACTTAAATTTGGATTCATCACACCTGGAATATTTAAATAGATAGACCAGAATGAACCATTATGAAATGTCATCGGAATATTTTGAGCATAGCTTTTACTTGCTGAAAGTAAAGAGATGAAAAACAAATTTATAAAAACTAAGTTTTTAATCATAAATAATAGATTTTACTCAAAGACAATTTGAACAACTTAATGAAATTAGCATATAAATCAAACAAAATATCAATAAGACTATTTATTATATCCTTTTTGTAAATATCTTCACACTAATCTTTAGTTTGATTTTAAATAAAAAAAATAGAAGCTTTTCATTTCCTAATATATTGCTGATTTACAAAATAAAAATCAGTACCTAGCAAATTCTATGAACCAGACTAATACCGTCTTTATCTGTGCCCTAGTGATTATTTCCTTTGGTTATTTTCTGAAGTATAAAAATATAATTACAGAGAAAGAAGGAAAAGTAATCTCGAAATTACTAATGCACACCACTTTCCCTGCATTGATCATAGTCACTATGATGCGAGTGCATTTGGAATCAAAGCTCTTATTATTGCCTATTATTTCTCTTTGCTTTTCAATTTTTTCAATGCTTACGGCTGCTTGGGTTTTTAAACGTCAAGGCTCCAAACTTAGGGCGTTATTAATAATGGGAAGTGGCGGGTTTAATTTAGGATTATTTGCTTATCCACTGATAGAAGGTATCTGGGGCCCCGCAGGAATGGTTTATGCAGCCATGTTCGATTTGGGAAATTCCTTAGCTATTTTTGGATTGGTATATGGAACAGGTGTATTTCTTTCGGATAAAAAAGAAGGAGTAACTGTAAAAGAAAATATCAAAAATGCTTTTCTTAAAATCATTACATTAGTCCCACTACAGGCATTATTGATTGGTATGATTATTAATCTTTCCCACTTTGAGTTGCCTACTATCGTGGTTGAAATTTTAGATATTTTAGCCAGAGGAAACAAGGTAATTGCGTTACTAATTATGGGCATTTACTTGAATATCTCTTTAAATTCCGAAACCTTCCAACAAGTTTCAAAAGTATTGGCCATACGATATTTCTGGGGACTTACCCTAGGTTTTTTATGCTTTTATTTTTTACCTTTCGAACCGCTTTATCGCCATGTGCTATTGATTGTTTTAATTATTCCTGTAGGGATGACTTTACTTCCCTTTTCTGATGAATTGGCATATGACACCAAAATTGCAGGAATGCTAGTCAATATATCCATGTTAATCAGTTTTGCGCTGATGTGGGCATTGGTTTTAGGACTTAAATTGGCCTAGCATGAATTGCAGCGTATTATTTTGAATGAATAACCGTTTCGATTAACCATAATATGCTTATGTCAGAAAGGACATTTTTCATCTTGTAAATTTTCTAAGATAAAACCTATGTTATCATTATAGAAATTATCGTTTATTGGTGGTTAATTAATTTTCCCAATTTGGGAACTTTTATTATCTTTGCTAAAATGATCAGTTGAGAATTATTGCAAAGAAAATTTTGAGGGATTTTTGGAAAGTACATCCAGACAGTGAACAGCAATTGAAGTCCTGGTATCAAGAAAGCTCAAAAGCGGAATGGACAAATCCCAATAAAATCAGAATCGATTATCCCAGTGCAAGTTTCTTAGCTGACAACAGAGTCGTATTTAATATTAAGGGGAATCATTACCGACTAATCGTAAAAATTAACTACGATTATCAAATGATTTGGATTCGATTCATTGGTACGCATACCGAGTATGATAAAATAAATGCTAAAACAATTTAAGATGAACATTAAACCAATTAGAACAAAAAAAGATTATGAACAAGCACTTGATAGACTTGAAGTAATTTTTTATTCGAAAAAAGGGACTGATAAAGGGGACGAGTTAGAAATATTGGGGATGTTAATTGAAAAATATGAAAATGAAAAATTTCCTATTGGCTTCCCTGACCCAGTCGATGCGATAAAATTCAGGATGGAGCAACTGGGGTATAATCAAGCTGATTTAGCCAATGTAGTTGGACTAAAAAGTAGAGCAAGTGAAATTTTAAATCGAAAAAGGAAGCTTTCACTAGAAATGATTAGACAAATCCACAACAGGCTAAATATCCCTACCGAAGTCTTAATTCAAGCATACTAAGCAAGTCTGTGAAACAAAAGAAAGCCCATTAAAAAAGCCTAAGTCCTTAATAATAAAGAAATTAGGCTTAGTATCGGGAAGCAGACTTGATACACTAGCGGTTTATCACCCAGAATGTACAAGGAAAAAAATGCAGAGAAAAATTATACCCCTATTGGGCTCCGTTACGCATCGGCTAAGCCTTACTCCACTTCGCCCAATAGCTTAAACCAAAATGTTTTGTAATAATGTATTTAAAATATACTTTTAACAGTTACTAAATAAGGAGAGCCTACACCTTGGCGCAAGGGAGTCACATTATACGTGGATTTTAATTACTGTAGAACTGGTATAAAAATATGAAAGAATATTGCTCTAGCTTAGAATCAGTTTATTTTTTATTCAAATGAGTACGATCTAGCCATTTTTTAGCAAAATCCAATAAATATATTATCAAGTCACTATCATCTGTTTCGCATTCTAAAATTGTTAGTCTAGATTTAAGCTTCCCTTTAATATTAATTAGGTTAACTTTAATAATAGCTTTTGGGAAAATAGTACTTACTATAAAAGGTCCAGGATTTTCAGAATTTGGGGATTCTGAATAAAGAAATGTTGGAAATTTCTTATTCATAAGTTTAGCTGTAGCAGTAAATTTTAAAAAAAAATTATAAATAAATTACTTTTTTTAATTTTTATAATCTTTATTATAGGTGAGAAAAACACTCCAGCGGCACCTAATTTATTTAACTAGGTTTGATGAGGTATTTCTTTTACAGTTATGATTAGCCCCTTTAGTTAAAGGGATATTTTAAGCTCTAAAAATATATTTTATTTAAAATTTTTAATTCTTGATAGATGTACTGGAGAAGTTCCTAAATATGAAGCAATCATTTTTTGTGGCACTCTTTGATGTATGTCAGGAAATTGATTTTCTAACAAATTATATCGCTCTAGCAATGATTTAGTATCAATATTTTTAATAAAATAAAGTAGCTCAAGTAAATGATATTCAGCTAAATACCTACACAAATTGTAGCCAAGATAATAAGTTTCTATTTTATATTGCATTACAGTTAAAGGTATTCCTATCATAACACAATCTTCTAAACACTCAACCGAGATTTTTGGTTTAAAATCTTCAGTATAATTAGAATATCCTGTTGTTATCATATTCTCCATTCTAAAGTTTACAGTTTTCATTTCTCCATGTTCTGTAATCACAAATTTGCGAACAAGTCCTTTACAAATAAAAAATATATGATTTTGGTTAACCCCAGATTTAAAAATGATTTTTCCTTTATTAAATTTTAGTATCTCGCACACAGAAACTAGTTTATTTAAATCAGGTTGTATATAACCAAATTTTGATAAATACTCTTTAAATTGATCAAAATATGTTTCCATTAGTACAAAAAGAACTTTAACCATCCAAATATATCGGTTTGCAACCGATATATACATTTAAAAAAAATTTGAAATTGGAAATGTCATTTAAGACATTTCATTTATAAAAGAAGGAAAAAATGTTCTTCAATATTTATTCTACTCTTAAGAATCAATTAATACTCATTTTCAAAAATTACTAGAATCTGATAACTACTAAACGTTTTTTTTAAAATAGATATTACTATTTCAGTGTATAATTAGAAAGTCGAATTTGATAATTATTTATTGTTAGTATAAAAAAAAGAGTTTCGTTGTGAAGTTAAAGAATCAAGCAAGAGTTATAGTTAACATTTGTTATCAAATTTATTTTAAAATAATTTCTTAACATTTGTTAATTCAAAAATTTTATTAGAATTGAAAAAAGTTCTGAAACAAATAAATATAGTTAGCTGTACCAACATCCAAGGCCGATATTTTTTCGTCCAACCCCTACCCAAATAGTTATGCGACAACAATCTTTCTTCTAGATTAGAAGTAAATCCAGTATAATGCTTTTGACTAGTGGGGGAATAAAGTATATAAACAGTAAAATTCATCCATTAAAAAAGCCTAACTCCTTAATAATAAAGAAATTAGGCTTAGTATCGGGAAGCAGACTTGAACTGCCGACCTTCGGGTTATGAATCCGATGCTCTAACCAGCTGAGCTACCCCGACATTTCGGGGTGCAAATATAGTCGTTTTTGGTAAAAAGCAGAAAGCTTATTCACTAATCACCAATTTATCACTTTACCTCTAAGCTCAACAGCATCTCCTCTTCAATATAGGCCTCTAATTCGTCGCCCGATACACATTCCCCCACTCCTGAGGGAGTACCTGTAAAAATTAGATCCCCAATATTGATTGAAAAATAGTTGGAAATATGCGAAAGAATATAATCAAAATGGTGGATCATCTCACTAGAATTGGCCTTTTGAACCAATTCTTTGTTCTTATAAAAACTAAAATTTATGGTCTTCTCCATGTACCCTGGAACAATATCAATAAACTTTCCTACTACCGCAGAATTATCAAATGACTTAGCTTTTTCCCAGGGTAAACCCTTTTTTTTAAGCTCATTCTGTATATCACGCGCTGTAAAATCGATACCCGTAGTAATGGCATTGTAATAATTGGCAGCTTGCCGCTCCTGAATGTATTTACCGTTTTTGGACACCCTCAATACCAATTCACACTCATAATGAAGCTCATTGGTAAACTCTGGATAATAAAAGGGGGTATGGCTCTGTAATAAAGCACTTTTAGGTTTCATGAAAATAACTGGCTCCTCAGGTATTTCATTGCCAAGCTCTTTGGCGTGTGCCGAATAATTTCGACCTACACATATAATCTTCATCTTTATTGAAATTAAAAATATTTGAAAGGATTGCCAATATAGAACAATCATATTTAAAAAACAACTATATGATTGGTTGATTTTAAAAAATCTAACACCGAAAATTAATCCGCCTTAATGGACAACTTATTTACCTCATTCATCGTTTGTCCGATACCGATAGTGACAAAATTTTCTATAATCTCTAGGCACTTATCGATTTTCAATTTTACAGTAGGTAATTCACTATTCAACCATTTACTTAAAACAAAATCAGCTTGCATACCTTTTGGATATTCGTTACCAATACCAAAACGCAACTTTGGATATTGATCCGTACCAAGCGTTAGCTGAATATCTTTCAATCCGTTATGTCCAGCAGGTGAGCCACCAGCCCGGAGTCGAATCTTATCTAATGGCAAAGCCAGATCATCTACAATGGTAAGCGTATTTTCCAAAGACACTTTCTCTTTATCCATCCAATATTTAAAAGCACGACCACTTAAATTCATATAAGTAGTGGGGCAAATACAAACTAACTTTTTCCCTTTCCATTTCAATTCAGCCACATAAGCCAATCTCTCTACTTGCAAACTTCCCCCATGCTTTTGTACCAATGCATTAATCACGTCAAAGCCTATGTTGTGACGTGTATTCGCATATTCGTTTCCGATATTACCTAAGCCTACTATGAGAAATTTTGACATGATGTATTGCGAAGATAATTGAAATCACGATTGTAACAGGGGCATTTTATCCAAAAAATAAAATAACTATACTGCCTAATTTAGGGTAATTCAAATGTGAGTAGCTTTTTGCTATTTACAATTTACCTTTTTCTTTTACTGAAAAAAAATTTAACCATTCTTATAAGTCCGCTATCTAGTTCAAAAGTTGCTTTGTCAATTGAACACAATAGCGTATATTAACTGAGCTATTAGCTGACCAATAAAATCGAGATAAAAAAATCAACCAAATAAACCACTTTAAAAAATTAATTTTGTAAAATTCTCAATCGATCAGTTATTCATTTTAAACTATCATTGACTGGAATACATCCGAAAATAAAATTATTCAAATCACTAACTATACTACCAATGGAGTTCATAGATTATTATGAAATATTAGGCATCAAAAAAACTGCTACTGAGGAAGAGATTAAAAATGCTTACCGAAAATTAGCAAGAAAGCTTCACCCCGATCTTAATCCAACTGATAAAGATGCCAATAAAAAATTTCAGCAACTCAATGAAGCCAATGAAGTTTTGAGCGATCCTATCAAAAGAAAAAAATACGACCAATACGGAAAAGATTGGCAACATTCTGATCAATATGAACAAGCTCGCCAATCGGGAAGAAGAAACGGACGACAAGGCGGTGCTGGTGGTTTTGAAGGAGATGACTTTTCAGATTTTTTTTCTTCCATGTTTGGCGGAGGGGGCAGCCGAAGCAAAGCAAAGTACAGAGGTCAAGATTACAACAGCCAGTTGCAACTTTCCCTTAGAGATGCTTACACCACTCACCAGCAAACCATGACTGTTAATGAAAAAACTGTCCGAATTACAATTCCTGCTGGTGTAGAAAACGGTCAATCGATTAAACTAAAAGGGTATGGTGCACCTGGTGTAAATGGAGGACCTAGCGGTGACCTATACCTAACTTTTGCTATTGCAAATGATCCTAGATTTAAACGCAAAGGAAATGATCTCTATTTAAATGAAGACTTAGAATTATATACTGCTGTCTTAGGCGGCGATATCACCATAGAAACCATGAGCGGGAAAATAAAATTAAAAGTTCAACCCGAAACACAAAACGGCACCAAGACGAGATTGAAAGGAAAAGGATTTCCCCTCTATAAAAAAGAAGGAGAATTTGGTGACTTATACATTACCTATTCTATTAAAATTCCTACTAACCTAACTGAAAAACAAAAAGCATTGTTTACGGAATTAGCTACCCCCGAATAAAAAAGTGTCTCCTATATTTGATTGCTTACTATATTAATTCACTTAGCAATCCGTCTATATCAAGGGGCAGTGTTACCATCTTAATGGAGCCATCGGGCAAATAGGTCCAGGTTTCTTTCGGCCTATCCCAATATAATTCAACACCATTTCCATCAGGATCATCCAAGTATAAAGCCTCAGATACGCCGTGATCACTAGCACCCGTAAGCGGATAATTCGCTTTAAGCAAACGATCTAATATAACTGCAAGCTCTTTTCGATTAGGATAAAGTATCGCGGTATGATATAAACCAACCGCAGTAGGCAATGAGCGAGAAGCCCCTTCCGTTTGCCAAGTGTTTAATCCAATATGATGATGATATCCACCTGCAGAAATAAAAGCAGCTTGACTTCCATACCGCATAGTTAATTCGAAACCCAAAAGGTTTTGATAAAAATTCAGCGAACGTTCTAAGTCAGCAACCTTTAAATGTATATGACCTATTCTTGTTTGAGAAGGAATACGATAACTATTATCCATAGCCTAGATTGATTATAATTTTACTAATCCAAAAAAAATTGTTTAGCAAATAGTTGTAAAACTCAGTACAAGAAAAAAACTAGGCTTGGGCAACTGGACCACCAAAAGTAAATGGAATTTCAATTTGCTCCATATCTTGAATGGTACCATTGGCAGCTTCAAATTTATTTATATTTTCAACCAACGCTTTCATCAGTCGCTTAGCATGAAAGGGTGTAAGAATAATCCTACTCTTTACTTTGCTTTTAGGAGTGCCCGGCATTACATTCACAAAATCAACTACAAATTCAGCATGACTATGGGTTATAATAGCAAGATTGGCATAAGTGCCTTCTGAAATTTCTTCTGAAATTTCAATATTGAGTTGACCGGGTTGTTCAGGTATACTGCTCATATTATTCGATTATTTGATGCAAATATAATTACAAAGAGAATTAATAGTGATGCCGACTGATAATTATATCCGTAAACCTTTACTGCTACTATTCTTCTATTTATAATAATAATACCTTTTTTTAAATAGGCCACCATTTTATTAAAATTGAAATTGCCACTGCATTTTAATTTCTGATTTTTTATTTCCGCTTATTTCATCCAAACCAGTGCCAATCGAAGACTTATCCTTATAAATAGTTTGTGACCATCTCAACCAAAGCGTAGTGTTTTTAGTGAGTCCATAATTAAAATTTAAATAATAACGAAAACCCTTATCGTAGAAAACTGGTATGGAAAAACTATACAAAAGGTCATTCTCAAAGGCATATATTCTGCAATTATAATCATCCGTTTCAAAATACTGCAGTCGGATACCTCCTGAATATCTTTTCATCATGGGCTTAACTATACAATCTGAAAATGCTAAAAAGCCTGTTTGAGTATCTGATGGACGAATTGCAAACCAAACCATTTCAACTCTATTTCTGAAAGTAATGATTGAATTAATTTTAAAATTAATTTGTGATCTAATATTTTGTCTGTGCACCGACATAACTGGTGAAAGAATTAAATCATCCGGATTAAAATTTTTAAACTTAGATTCTGTTCGATAACGAATATACATTTCAAGTTGCTTATTGGGTTTGTATATAACTTGTAGTAGATAATCTTTTCCAATAGAAGGAGCATCCACTTGATATTTTAGCCATGGAAATTGATAGAAATCAGCATAGGCATCCACCCGCCAAGCTACAGCTGGTCGAGTACTTATTCCTAAATAGCTTCCCTTTTCATTAGTAGGAAAACTATTTTCGGAAAATGCATTAGTATATAAAGACTGATAACTCTTAGAAATATTGCGATACAAAATACTTAGATCTACTTTCGGATCTACGCTAATGATCAAACCATTAATGAAAGCCTTATCAAATGAATTGGTAAAGGCTGCTTCTCCAAAAAAATGACTATTCCTATATCCAAAACTATAATCCAGACTATAATTGCCCAATTCATTTCCAGCAAGGGAATAAAGATTATATGGATCCGAAGGTTTTTTTATAGGAAGTGCAAATTGGTAATGCACTCCATTTAAGCCTACATGTAATCGATTTGAAGTATAGGCTACATTACCTCCAACAATAAATTGCCGCTGAGCGCCCTTATCATTTAACTCCGAAGAAGTTCTATGTAACCCTGAATTTTGAAAGGAAGAAATAAAATCCGCCTTACCTACACTATCGTAAATAATATTTGCATCCACTTTTTTGTATGATAAAAAACTGGTAGCCTCTATTTTATTTTTAGCAATCGTTATTCCAACTCCTCGATGAAAATTAATTTCGCCTGCAGAATGGTAAGGCCTTAAAACTGCTAATTGACGTTTATTATTAATTACTTCCGAACTTTTTTTAAACGCAAGACTCTGCCACTGGGTTAGACCTTGCCCTAAATTAACCGTAAAATCGCCTATTGCTAAGGACCGAATAATCCCCCTATTTCTGACAAAAAAATGAGCTGAATAAAAATCAAAGCCTTTCTTTTGTGCACCCTTAAATAAATTTTCTCCTGCATCTTTTTCACCCAGGATTCCATACTGTAATAAATTTTTATACTGATATTGGTATCTAACTAAAATCTTTTGATTAGACCCTGGATAAAAATTATTTTGACTGCCAGGAGCTATCAGGTATCCCTTTGATTTTTCAATCACTTGTGTCAACCGAGTGAGCAGCGTATGCGTTCCATCACTCATCCGTTTACCCATATCCTCTCGACTATTTAGTAAATTACTAACGGTAACGTATGGACGAATTTTTTCAATCAACCTGATATCAAAACTTGGAATAGCTTGTAGTTCGTAGATACTGATAAAACTACCTAACCTATTTCGATAGCTAATCAGCTGCTGAATTTGAATGGCAGAAAACATAGAAAGTTCCTGCAAAGTAGCCAGGTTGGCGGTGGATAGATTTATTGGATGTTTTAAAAACTGACGCATCGACTGAATAAAAGAATCATCTTCCGTTTCATTATCCTCCGAATTTTCTGTAATTGCCTCTAACTGTTGTTCTACTTCTGAATGGGAAGATTCAGGCTGCTGAGCAAACAAAGTAAATGGCAACAGCAGGATAATAATCTGTCCAAATAATAAATAAAAATTCAACCGGCTAAATCGAATGAATGAAATTATCAACCTACCATGAAGAATTGTATGCATCTCAAAATTTAATTACTGATTATTTCGCTCATTCAATTTTACCCCTTCTAATTCTATGTGTCAATACTTTCATCTGATTTAATTAAACGATATCATCTCTTATTTTGGAAAAAAAGAAGGAGAAAGAATTCTTTTTTCTGAATTGAATAATATTAACAATCCTGGAGACCAGCCTAATTGCGGATGATAACTGCCGCTAATATCTATGCGCATATTATTCCAGCAAATGCCAACCCCTCCATAAGAAGAAGCCGATGCAGAAGATATCCCAATTCTTACAAATAATTGTTTCACCATTTGATATTGAATACCCGCTTTTAAATTCACGAGACTATTTTCTTCCTTTACCAGTTCTGCGGCAATCAGGAAGAGTTTGGAAACATCATACCCAAAACCCATTTTATAAATCGCAGCCAATTGTTCATTTGACTTCAACATTTTTGCTCCGATCGGATTATAAATATGAAAGCCAGCATTTAATTGATCCGTCAAGTGAAATAGTGTACCAAGTTCTACCGTTAAAGTGCTGGTATTGATATAGGAAGGTATTCGGTAGCCATAGTAATTAAATTGTAGTCCAATATCAACGGCTGAACCAAGACTTCTAGCGTAGGCTAAACCTATTTGATATTCATTAAAATTTTTGAAACCAGCGTAGACCAGATTCATACCAAAATTTCCACGGTGACTAGGAATAGCTACTGCTGCTGAATACATACTGGTAGCGGCCATCATAAATCGCTTTTCTCCATACACACCCGCTGAAGCATTTTTTATTTGAGCCAACGCAGCCTGGTTATTTACAAATGAAAATACATCCCCTTGATGCATACTATACGCTCCCAAACCAAGATAGATGGCTGAAATTGGCTGACGAAGAGATTGACCATCCGTTATATTCAATAAAAAAATAGCCAAGTGAATCAACAAAATTCTTTTCAATGAGTGCTTATTTTGTGCCTAAGTAATATAATAATTATTTACTATATAATTACCAATCCTGTAAATAATAGCAGTAATTATTTATTCATTAAGTCTACCCAAGATTCTTAAACATTTGTTGCTATTTTTGCCACATGCAAATTCTAGATGGTAAAATAGTATCGCAGGCAGTAAAAGATGCGGTAAAAGAAAAGACTTCCCTGCTTAAATCTGCAGGAAAAAAAACGCCTCATTTAGCAGCTATTTTAGTTGGATCAGATGGCGCAAGTGAAACTTATGTAGCCAGCAAAGTAAAAAGTTGCGAAGAAATCGGATACACTAGTACGTTAATCAGACTAGATCCCAATATTGAAGAAGCTGTTCTTATCGAAGCGATAGAAAAACTAAATGCAGACGATGATGTAGATGGCATTTTAGTTCAACTACCCTTACCTAAACAAATCAGTGAAGAAAAAATTATCAACCTCATTCATCCAGATAAAGATGTAGATGGTTTTCACCCGATGAGTGTGGGTAAAATGGTTCAAGGACTTCCTGCTTTTTTGCCAGCTACTCCCTACGGAATTATCATGATGCTAGAGCATTATAAAGTAGAGACAAAGGGAAAACATGCGGTAGTTATTGGAAGAAGTAATATTGTAGGCCGACCGATCAGCATATTATTAAATAGAAATTCTTATCCTGGAAATTGCACTGTTACCGTTTGTCATAGTCATACCCCCAACCTCAAAGAAATTTGCTTACAAGCCGACATCATTGTTGCTGCATTAGGCAGACCAGGTTTTTTAACTGCCGATATGGTGAAAGAAAATGCGGTAGTGGTAGATGTGGGAATTACTCGAGTTGCTGATGCTACCAAAAAAAGTGGCTTTGCTATTAAAGGTGATGTTGATTATGTAAATGTTGCACCCAAATGCAGTTTCATAACACCTGTACCGGGTGGCGTTGGATTGATGACCATTGCTGCATTAATGATGAACACCTACAATGCTTGTGTTGCAAAAAATAAATAATCACCCTCATTCGATAAAAAATTTCACTCCCCTAAATTAATTGATTGAATAAAACTTAATCAGTCATTTTTTTAAGTCCCCGAAATCAACAACAAATTTCCCATTTTACAAATGAATCAACAACAAACCAAACCTTCTCATTCACTTCCTGTAATGGAACACTTTTACACTATTCAAGGTGAAGGTTTCCACCAAGGAAGAGCTGCCTATTTTGTTCGACTAGGCGGTTGTGATGTAGGCTGTGTATGGTGTGATGTAAAAGATAGTTGGGATGCAAATGCTCATCCAAAAAAAACAATTGATGAAATAGTATTGCTTGTTGCACAAAACGCCACCTCCATTCAGAATAGTAAAACAGCAGGATTGGTAGTCATCACAGGAGGAGAACCATTGATGCATAATCTTACTCAATTAACTAAAGCGCTTAAAGAAAAAGGATTTGAAACTAATATTGAAACTTCTGGAGCGCATCCGCTAAGCGGAACATGGGATTGGATTTGCCTGTCTCCTAAAAAATTTAAATCGCCCTTACCAGCAGTCGTTCCATTTGCCAATGAATTGAAAGTAGTCGTATTCAATGAATCAGATTTTAAGTGGGCAGAACAATATGCTTTATTAGTATCTCCCCAATGCAAACTTTACTTGCAACCTGAATGGGACAAGGCTGCGACAGTAAC
>CANCRO010000051.1 GCA_947380605.1 Chitinophagaceae bacterium | reverse complement strand
ACTACCCCAGTTTTACCATCTTCAGGGTATTTTTTTATTGCTTGTTCTCCTTTCAATATATTAATAGATTCAATATCATTTGGAGATATTGCTTTCATTTCCTTCTCTGTAATCTTAACTCCATTTAAATAATAAGCTGGTTTAATTACTATTTTGGGATTATTTTCTTGATCAGCTCTTGATTTTATTTGATCAGCTTTTGATTTTTCTTGATTAGCTCTCGATTTTATTAGATTAGCTTTTGCTACCTGTTTGTCTTTAGTATCATAAACAGTTGTAAAAGTATTTTTATTTATATTTCGATTATTATTAGCGTCGCCAACCACAATAATAGTATCAACTGATGTTTTATAAGTTACTGTAATCTTATTACCTTTTGAATCAGTCTTATTAACCTTAGGTGGAGTTGGCGGAGCTGGTGGAGCTGGCGGAGCTGGTGGAGTTGGCGGAGCTAGTGGAGCTGGCGGAGCTGGTGGAGTTGGCGGAGCTGGTGGAGCTGGGAGAGATTTTACACTACTCTTTTTAGTTGGCTTGGAAGTATCACTAACCAATAACGAAAATTCGTTTTTAATTTCACCTAATTTCTCACCTGCATTTACCTTAATAGATACTAAACAAACAGTTACAATTAAAATGGGCAATATAATTACCCGTCTTAGGTAGGAGTATTTTGTGTTGGTTGATTTTGTTAACATAGCTAATCTTCGTTTAATTGATGAATAAAAAAATTGATGTGTTGGATTTAAAAAATGATTCCCATAATGAGTCTGTAATAACATTTTAGCAAATGCTTCTACATTGCTATTTCCTACTGCTGCTTCGTCAGCAATAAATTCATGAATGGTAACTAATTCCTTTTGAATAATCCAATTAAATGGATTCATCCAAAGTATTGATGTAAGTATTTGACAATATATTCTATCCCAGGTATGCTTTTGCTGTATATGGGTGATTTCGTGTTTAAATATTTGTTGGCCACCTTCTTCTTTTAATGAAATAGATTGCTTCCAAAATAAATTATTCAAAAAAGAGAAAGGCGCATTATCGTCATTGGTATTAATAAAGTCAAAACCCTCCATTGGTGTTACATCCCACTTTCTTTTTAGTAATTGAATTTTTATAACATTTAAAAGTAGTATGCTAAACAAAGTAATAGCTACAATCCCTGCAATAACTAAAGAATAATCTATCCAATCAAATTGAATACTTTCATTTGCATTAGATATTGGTAAAATATATTGAATGATTTTATTAGAACTATACAAGACTGGCTCTTCCACTGTAAACCAATTAAACTTTAACAGGGGAATAACTAAACTCATTATTGATGCAGTCAATAAATAAAACCTATTGTAATAATGAAATTTCTTATCTCTTAATGCAATCCAATAATAAGCCAAGAATATACCTGATATTAATATTGTTTTAAGAATATATATAATCACAATTTGACTAGTCATGATTTTTGGTTTTTAATTGTTTTAAAAGCAATTCCAAATCCTTTATGGACATTTGTTTTTTATCTACTAAAAAAGAAACAACGTTGGAATAAGATCCTCCAAAGTAACTTTCAGTCAAACCCTCAATTCTTTTAGCCGAATAAGACTCCCTACTCACCAAAGGATGATAGAAATTGTTTCTGTTTGGGTTCTGAATACCCACAAATTCCTTCTCTACTAAAATTTTTAAAAGGGTTGCCACTGTATTATGATGTGGCTTTGGCTCATCAAGTGCTTCTAAAACATCTTTAATAAATCCGCCCTTATCCAATGCCCATAAGGCTTGCATAATTTGTTCTTCGGCTTGTGTCAGTTTTTTCATAGTTTACTATTTTACTTTCTAACTAAATTCTTAGTCAATATTATAACTATATTTTTAGTTAGCCAAATAATTTTTCAAGAAAATGAAAAACCTCATTCAAAAAATTTAAGAAACGGACTTTTTTAGATGTAAAAATGGGTATGAACCGAATAGGACCGATGTTTTCATGACCCAACAAAGGACCCACGATTTAACGTAAGTCCTTGATTTTCATGTAGCGAGACCGGGATTTGAACCCGGGACCTCAGGGTTATGAACCCTGAAAGAGTTTTATTGTTAATTATTATTATCATCTAATTAAGACCAAGCTTATTGCTACCATAAATAATTGGGGAAATCCTTCTCTGCTAAATTTTTATCTTTTTGTATCTTGCGCATCTGTTATCAAATTAAATCTAAATTAACAATCACTATGGAATTAAAGGAATTAATACTAGCCGCCTGGGGAGACAGGGAATTATTGAAAGACAAAAAATATGCTGATGCAGTAAGAGCGGTCATTGAAGAGGTAGACAAGGGGAGACTTCGCACTGCTTCACCCGTTGGCACTGGTGCCGATGGCAGTATTGACTGGCAGGTAAATGAATGGGTAAAACAAGGGGTGCTTATGTATTTTGCTATTCAACAAATGGAAACGATGGTTTTACCACCCTTTGAGTTTTATGATAAAATGAAATTGAAAAGCGGTTATGCGGAACTGGGAGTAAGGGCTGTTCCTCATGCCGTCGCAAGGTATGGTGCTTACTTGGCTAAGAATGTAGTATTGATGCCTTCTTATGTAAATATTGGTGCCTATGTTGATGAAGGTACCATGGTGGATACTTGGGCTACTGTTGGAAGTTGTGCACAGATAGGCAAAGGCGTTCATTTGAGTGGCGGTGTGGGTATTGGTGGTGTATTAGAACCGCTACAAGCAAGTCCAGTAATTATTGAAGATGGTTGTTTTATTGGGAGTCGTTGCATTGTAGTAGAAGGTGTGCGAGTTGAAAAAGAAGCAGTACTAGGTGCTAATGTAGTGCTAACACAATCGACTAAAATTATTGATGTAAGCGGTGCTGAGCCAGTTGAAATGAAGGGAAGAGTTCCTGCGAGAAGCGTGGTGATTCCTGGATCTTATACTAAGAAATTCCCTGCAGGTGAATTTGGAGTAGGATGTGCATTAATCATTGGACAGCGTAAACCTTCTACTGATCTTAAAACAAGTTTGAATGATGCATTGAGAGATTTTAATGTATCAGTATAGCAATTAAATTGATTTTACTAAGCCCCCTAAATGATTTGGGGGCTTTTATTTTTCAGAAAATTGAATGCAGTTTTATAATCTCTAACGGCTTTCTTTAAATAATTTTTCCAAAAAAAATGTCATCTAAATCAGATGACATTTTTTAAAATTAGGCTTGAGTTGATTCGCAGTAATTAATGCGCTGAGTGATCATTTTTATAATGTTGCAATAAATCATCCCCTCCAAAATCATGCTTTAAATCACGAAGTACTGAGTGAATATGGTTTGAATTATTTTGAGTATTATCATATTCAATTAAAATAGTAGGCCCTTGAACTCGGTAATAAGCACCATTGCCATTCCCCATTTCAGCCTTGGTATGTCCAGCCCATGCAAACCAAAGTTTGTCGAGTCCTGCTTGTTGTATTTCTTTCAACATCTTATCAGCAAATAAAGTTGTAAAACGATGAACATAGGCGCTTACTAGTTGTAAAAGCAATGCTTGCTGGCTCTTGTTCAAATCGCTATATTTAATTCCTGCTGGATCTCCCAACAGCGCATTTCTTTTATCAAAACTCAGGATATCTTTATAGGCAACCGTATCAATAATTGTTTTTTGTAGTTGCGCTTTAGAAAGAGAATTCAATAAAGCAAAGCCCCTGTCGGTTTCATCTTTCAACACTTGAGTACCTGCTTTAGAACCACTCAAAACTATGGCTGGATTGGTACCTAAAAAAGCAGGGGTACCGGAGCTAAGATTTTTTTTGTCAAAAGAAAAATTAAAAGAAATATGATGTCCTTCAAAACGCCATCCCCAAATCGTTTTAGCAGAAGGAATGCCGAAAATTGAAATATGATAATTTCCTGGATCACGGAAATGATCATCTGGTTTTCTTTTTTCCAATTCAATCAAAACATTCTCAAGTTGCATGATTTCTTTAGTCTTATTATAGGCAGCTTCACTCAAACAGGTTTTTAATAAATCGAAAGCCGCTGTTTTTTGATCGGCATTCATTTCATTGAAGGTAATTCCCTTTCTTTCGTAGGGTACAAAATGATAATTGTAACGTTCCTCACCATCAAATGGAAATAGGGTATTTAATTTTTGGGATTCATTGAGTTGGCTAATAAATTGGTTAGCCTTTTCTACTGATCCCTGACTTTTAACGGTTCCTATAAAAAATAAAAGAACGGTTGTCAAAAAAATAATAGGTCGCATAATTGATCGTCAGTTTAAATTGAAATATGAATGTAGGCAATAATTATAAACAATTGAATTAAATGAGGTGAATAGCAGCAGTAACGGTCTCTCAAATATTTTTTTTTACAATATTTATTCAACGAAGTAGCTATTTTGGAGGCATCTCTATGAAAATTGGAATAAATACGGTTACATATTTTTTTATTTCATTCATAAAGCTTAGTTTTCATTTTCTAAAATCACTAGAATTGAAATAGGTAATGACTTTTTTATCCTAAGTGGTTAAGAGCCGATTGTTTTTAAAATCACTCTAAATTTCATCCCTTTAAATAGGGTTTTTTTTTCACTAATGAGTAAGTTTAAGTGTATTTCGCTGACTTAATCATTAAAATTTAAATTGCTATGATGAAACAAAAATCATCCTCAGTTTGGTTGTTATTATTTACAACTGCAGTTATTGTTATTTGCATTTCCTTTACTATTAATCGGGATACACCAATGCAGGTTTCAATCGATCCAAAAATTGCTAATCTTAAATTACCAGCAGGCTTTCATGCAGACCATCTATATGGTCCTTCTGAAAATGGAGAAGGTTCTTGGGTTTCTATGACTTTTGATGACAAAGGTCGTATCATAGCATCTGATCAATATGGTGGATTGTATAGAATGAAAGTACCTGCAATTGGAGATACCGTTACTAAAATTAAAGTAGAGGCCTTGAAAATTTCTTCTGATACTGGTATAGCCATGGGCTATGCACATGGTCTTTTATATGCTTTCAATAGTCTTTATGTGGTGATCAATAATCACGTTGGACCTAAAGCTACTTTTAAAAAGGGAAGTGGTTTGTATAGATTGCAGGATACCAATGGTGATGATCAGTTTGATAAAGTTACCTTCTTAAAAGCCATGGATGGAGATGGAGAGCATGGACCGCATAGCGTGGTATTGTCGCCAGATAAAAAATCTCTTTATGTAATTGCAGGAAATTTTACCAAGGTTCCAAAAATGGATAGTTATCGCAATATTCCAGATGGTAATATTGACAATCTTTTTCCACTTATTAAAGACCCTAACGGACATGATAATACGGTAACTGCTCACGGTGGCTGGTTAGCTCATGTAGATTCTACTGGAACTAAATGGGAAATGATTGCTTCTGGTTTTCGTAATCCATTTGACCTAGCATTTAATGATCAAGGCGAAATGTTTGCCTACGATTCAGATATGGAATGGGATTTTGGTACGCCTTGGTACCGTCCTACCAGAATATGTCACGTAACAAGTGGTGCAGAATTTGGCTGGAGAGTGGGTACTGATAAATGGTCACCTAATTATCCAGATAATTTACCTGCAGTAATTAATGTAGGCCAAGGTTCACCAACTAATTTGGTTTCTGGTGCAAATGCTCGTTTTCCTAAAAAGTATCGTAAAGCATTGTTTGCATTTGATTGGAGTTTTGGAATTATTTATGCTATTCACAATGAGCCAGATGGAGCATCTTATAAAACTACAGGTGAAGAATTTATTTCAGGTTCTCCTTTACCATTAACGGATGGTGTGGTAGGTCCTGATGGAGCGCTATATTTTTTAACAGGAGGTCGTAGATTAGAATCTGATTTATATAGAGTGTACTATGGCGATAACACTGGAAATAATGAGAAGTTACCAGTACCTGAATTAACTGACGCTTTAAAAGCAAGACGTAAATTAGAAGAATTTCACGGTTCACCCAAAGCAGGTGCTGTAGATTTCGCATGGCCTTTTTTAAATGATAAAGATCGTTTTGTAAGGTATGCAGCAAGAATAGCTGTCGAAACTCAGCCGGTGGCTCAGTGGGAGAGCAAGGTACTCGCTGAAAAAGATCCTATCATTCTTACTCAGGCTACCATTGCATTAGCAAGAAGAGGTAACCCAGCAGTTAAAGTTCAGTTAATAAAATCACTAACCAATATAGCTTTTACACAACTTACCGAATCTCAGCAGTTAGATTTATTACGAGCCTTTGAATTAATTTTCACTCGTATGGGAGAGCCCGATGCGGCGTCTAAAAAGTTAGTAGGGGCGTATTTAAATCCTCAATATCCTGCAAAAACGAATTACCTTAATCGTGAGTTGAGTAAATTGTTAGTTTATGTTGATGCACCTAATGCAGTTGAAAAAACAATGGCCCTATTGGCTATTGCAAAAGACAATACCGATACTCAACAAAAAACAATTTCTGAATCGGCTGATTTGATTCTTAGAAATCCACAGTATGGTATGGATATAGCGGCTATGCTAGCAAGGATTCCGCCTATGCAACAAACATGGTATGCCAATGTGTTGACACAAGCAAAGAGTGGCTGGACAGCAGATTTGCAAGAAAAATATTTCCAATGGTTTTACAAAGCTTTTGGATATAAGGGTGGCGTTAGTTTTGTAGGCTTTATTAATACGGCAAGAAAAACAGCATTGGCAAATGTTGCTAAAGATAAGTTTGAGTATTTCAATAAAATTTCTGGCGACTCCATTGTTTTAAATTCAAGAGCAGGTATTAAAGTAGGAACTGTAATGCCGGTTGGACCTGGAAGAGATTGGAAATTGAAAAACGCTACCGAAGTAGTAGATAGCGCAACGGGTACTCGTAATTTTGAAAGAGGTAAGTCAATGTTTGCAGCGTCTATGTGTATTACTTGTCACCAAATAAAAGGGGAGGGTGGTATAGCTGGACCAGATCTTACTCAACTTGGATCTAGATTTTCTACGAAGGATATGTTAGAAGCAATTATTAATCCAAGTAAAACTATTTCAGATCAATTTGGCTCTACCGTATTTTATTTGAGGCAAGGTGGGTCGGTATTGGGCAGACTAATTAGACAGGATAATACTAAATATTATATTTCTCAAAATCCTTTTGCTCCAGAATTTGTAAGGGAGTTGAATAAAAATGATGTGTTAAGGACTAGAGTATCTGAAATTTCTCCGATGCTTCCTGGTATGATCAATAGATTAAATAGTGATGAATTAAAAGATTTGATCGCTTATCTTAAAGCGGGTGGTAATCAAGATAGTCCGATTTATAAAGAAAAAAAATAGGAGCTAACTGAATGGATTGAATTAGACGAAAGGTGAATAGCCTCTCGTCTAATTTAATTTTGAAAAGAATTTTTTTTTAACATCAATGAAATGGAATCACAAGTAGAAATTTGGAGTGATAAACTTTCCAATGTGTCGCAGGTGGGTGGGATTGAAACAGCTGTATTGGATAATGGCTCAGGACGAGGTGTACGCATTGCCTGGATTAATACTGGTTCAGGACTTCGATTTAAAGTAGTGATTGATCGCGCAATGGATATTGCCGATGCATTTTATAATCAATACAGTCTTGCTTGGCTGAATCATTCTGGCATAAGCGCTCCTCAACCTTTTTCTCACAAGGGATTAGATTGGTTAAGAACATTTGGCGGTGGGCTCCTTACTACCTGTGGACTTTCTCATGTTGGCGGTCCCGATCAAGATGAAACAGGAGAAAGAGGTTTGCATGGAATGATTAGTAATATTCCTGCAGAAATTGAATCTATTATTCAACCTGATCCTGCAAGAGGAAAATTCACCATGAGCATCACTGGTGTTATTAAACAAACACAAATTTTTGGACCGAGTCTTGAACTAAGAAGAACGATTACTGCCACTTTAGGTAAACCTACAATTCAGCTACATGATGAAGTAATCAATCGTGGAAATATAGTGGCCCCGCATATGTTGATCTATCATTGCAATTTTGGTTGGCCATTAGCAGATGAAGGGGCAGTATTACTTTATCGAGATCAAAAGTCTGTTCAGGAAAGTATAGCCAATAATGAAACGGCTATTTCAAAGGATCATTTTAAAAAATGTCCCGCTCCATTGGAAGCACATAACGGTAGTGGAGAGGCGGTAGATTTTATTGATATCGCTGCCAATAAAGAAGGCAATTGTTTTTGTGGAATTGAAAATAAAAAAATTGGAATTGCCGTGACTTTGCAATTTCCCAAAAAACAATTACCCTGGTTAACAAGTTGGCAACATTTTGCCAAAGGAGAGTATGTTACAGGAATTGAACCGGGTACACATCCACCCATTGGGCAAGCAAAAGCTAGGAAAGACGGTTCGCTTTTATTTCTTGAGCCTGGAGAAAGTAGACAGTATGATGTAGAACTGAATGTTTTGACGAATGAAAATAGTATTCAATCTTTTATAAATAATTTATAATATTTTTTGATTTAACAACCCCAATAAATTTTTATGGACAAAAAAAGTTTAGCACAAAGTGCGCTTGATCAAGGAAAAGGAATTTTACGTTTAGCCCCTACATGGGTACCTAGGTCATTTTGTGTTCCTGGTCGCAGAATTAAATTACATCCGGATGACTACTATGTATTAGGTGGAGAACGTGGAGGTATAGACGAGCGCTGGCTTTCATCTACTACTCCTGCAAAGAACGGACCACTAACTGGTGAGAACGAAGGACTCAGTGCAGTAGTTTTTAATGAGGGAGGAAAAGAGCAACTTTTTTTATTGAAGGACGCTATTGATGAATTAAAAGGTGAATTAATAGGAGACCGTCTTTGGAATGAATATAAAAGCTGGCCGATGTATTCAAAGTTTTTTGATAACATGGGACCATTACCACACCATGTTCATCACAATGATGAAAAAGCAGCATTGATTGGTCAAAAGGGAAAACCAGAAGCCTATTATTTTCCTCCTCAACTGAATAACCATGGTGGCGATTTCCCTTATACTTTTATTGGAATTGCACCGGGTACTACCAAAGAACAAATTAAAGAATGCTTAATGAATTTTTCAAAGGGCGATAATAAAATCACTAACTATTCACAAGCGTATCGTCTTGAGCCGGGTACTGGCTGGGATGTGCCGCCAGGATTACTTCATGCACCTGGTAGTATGTGTACTTACGAACCTCAAAAGGCATCGGATGTATTTGCTATGTATCAATCGCTAGTGAACGAAGCAATTATTCCTGACGAATTATTATGGAATGGAACACCTGCAGAAAGTAAAGGTGATTATGATGCTTTAATAGATGTATTGGATTGGGATTTAAATGTAGATCCAAATACGATGGCTAATAGATTTATGGCACCAAAGCCAGTAAAAGCAATCGAAGAAATGAAGTCTCAGGGGTATATTGAAAATTGGATTTGCTATAAATCTGATGCTTTCGGAGCTAAAGAGTTGACAGTTCTTCCTGGTAAAACAGTTACTATAAAAGATAGTGCAGCCTATGGAATAATCGTGATGCAAGGTCATGGTAAAATGGGTGTTTGGGATATTGAAACTCCTGCGCTTATTCGTTACGGTCAGTTGACAAACGATGAATATTTTATAAGTGAAAAAGCAGCAAAAGAAGGGGTAACAATTTCGAATGCTTCTGCTACAGATCCAATTGTAATACTAAAACATTTTGGTCCTGGTAATCCAGATATGATATTGTAAATTGATATTCACCCAACCGATAGAAGTTGACTGTTAAATAAATATTTTAATACCTTTCGTTGAAATTTAATTTAAAAAATGAACCCAATGCACCACTTCAACAAGAAAAAAAGTTACCTAAAAATTTCTTTTTTTGCGATTGTATTAGCAGTATTATCTGCTTTTATGCTGCAAAATTCCGATACCCCAGGTCTTAAAATAACTAATGGTTCGCATATTATTTTAATAGGTAATAATCTCGGATCCAGGATGATGAATTATGGCTATTTCGAGACTGAGCTGCAGCTTCGTTATCCCGAAAGTAAGTTGTATATCAGAAATATGTGTGATGGTGGAAATACGCCAGGGTTTAGGCCTCATTCTGGAAGACCAACACCATGGGCTTTCCCAGGTGCTGAAAAATTTCAGACCGAGTTGGCTAAGAGTCCAGGTACGGAAGGTTTTTTAGAATATCCTGACCAATGGATCACCAATCATAAGGCAGATATTATCATTGCATTCTTTGGGTTCGATGAATCTTTTCAAGGTAAGGAAGGGTTGGAAAATTACAAGGCAGAGTTAGATGCATTTATTAAACATACGCTTAAGCAAAAGTATAACGGAGTATCAGCTCCTCAGTTGGCAATTGTTTCACCGATTGCTTTCGAAGATCTTTCAAGCAAATTTGATTTACCGAATGGTAAAGTAGAAAACAAGAACCTAGCGCTTTACACTGCTGCAATGAAAGAAGTAACTGCAAAAAATAAGGTTCATTTTTTAGATGTTTTTACTCCTACGAGTCAGTGGTTTAAAAATGCTACTCCTTCTTTAACTATTGATGGTTCTCAATTAACAGAAGCGGGCTATGCCAAGTTTGCTCCTTTGCTGGCAGATGGAATTTTTGGAAAGCAAATTGCAAAAGCTGAGCAACATCGGGAATTGGTTCGTGCAGCGGTGTTGGAAAAAAACTGGATGTGGCACAATGATTTTAAAATTCCTAATGGAGTGCATGTTTTTGGTCGCAGATACGATCCATTCGGTCCGGATAATTATCCTGCCGAACAGGTTAAAATTCGTGAAATGACTTTGATAAGAGATGAAGCCATATGGCAAGCAGTGAAGGGAATAAAAATGGATCTAGCAGCAGCAGATAAAAAAACATCTCCATTACCAGAAGTAAAAACAAATTATGCGACGAGCACTGGAAATGGAACGCTCACTTATCTTTATGGTAAGGACGCATTGGATAAATTTACTGTAGCTCCTGGTTATAAAATTGAACTGTTCGCTTCTGAAACTGAGTTTACTGACCTTGCCAACCCGGTACAGATTTCGTTTGACAATAAAGGTCGTCTATGGGTAGCCGTTATGCCTACTTATCCTCATTGGAAACCAGGAGATCCAAAACCTAATGATAAATTAATTATTTTAGAAGATACTGATCATGATGGTAAAGCAGATAAACAAACCACTTTCGCAGATAGCCTGCAGCTTCCTCTAGGATTTGAGCTTGCTCCTGAAGGGGTGTATCTTTCTCAGGGTACCAACTTTTATCTTTTAAAAGATACCAACGGCGATGACAAGGTAGATTCAAAAGAAATTCTTTTGAGTGGATTTGATGATCACGATACTCACCATGCTCACCATGCGTATACGACCGATCCATCGGGAGCTATTTATATGGGACAAGGTGTATTTCTTGTCAATGATGTTGAAACATCTTATGGACCAGTGCGTGGAACTAATGGTGGATTTTTTAGGTACGACCTTAACCGCAAAAAATTAGATCGTATTGCACAATTATCCATTCCTAATCCTTGGGGTATTGCATTTGATGAGTGGGGTCAAGTTTTTTATGAAGAAACCTCTGGACCTGATGTTACCTGGATGATTCCTGGAACTGTAAAACCAAGGTACGCAGAATATACTCCGAAAGGAAAAAGTTTGATTGAAGAAAGTCAGCGAGTAAGACCTACTTCTGGACTTGAATTTGTTTCTAGTCGCCATTTTCCTGATGAAGTGCAAGGTGATTTATTACTTAACAATACCATCGGATTTTTAGGAACTAAGCAACATGCTATTTCAGATGATGGCACTGGTTACAAAAGTAAATTTCGTCAAGACTTAGTGAAATCTTCTGACATGAATTACCGTCCGGTTGATTTAGAATTTGCTCCTGATGGTTCGCTTTATATTGCTGATTGGCACAATGTACTTATTGGTCATATGCAGCATAATGCAAGAGATCCATTACGTGATCATACGCATGGAAGAATTTACAGAGTTACTTATCCTTCAAGACCATTGGTTGTTCCCGCTAAGGTAGCAGGTGCAAGCATTGATGAATTATTGAATAATCTAAAACTTCCTGAGTATAGAACTCGTTACCGTACTCGTAGAGAAATTAGAGCACATAAAGCTGCTGAAGTTCTTCCAGCACTTACCAAGTGGGTAGCTAATTTGGATAAAAAATCAGCACAATATGAGCATGAATTATTAGAAGCATTGTGGGTGACATGGGGACTTAATAAGGTAGATCAACCACTGCTTCGCCAGTTGCTTCATGCAAAAGATTTTAAAGTGAGAGCTGCTGCTGTAGAAGTACTTCGTTTTACTGGTCATCAAGTAACCGACCAAGCTAAATTATTAATGGATGCGGCTAAAGATGAAAGTGGTCGAGTAAGATTGGAATCCATCGTGTCTGCCTCATGGTTAGATAAAGAAAAAGGTTTGCCCATTGTGTTAGAAGCGGGTAAAAAGCCGATGGATTCTTGGATGTTGAAACCTTATGAAATATCAGTTGCCCATTTGAATGGACATGGAATGGCAGAGAAAAAATCAGTAATACCAGCTACTCAAGCGGGCGCAATTGATAATAAAATTTTAGCTGCTGGAAAAGCAATTTATTCTAGAGATGGTTTTTGTGTAACCTGTCATCAGGCCGATGGTAAAGGGCTTGAGGCGGCTGGATTTCCTCCACTTGCCGGTTCTAATTGGGTACTAGGTAGTGATGAGCGGATTATTAAATTAGTACTTAAAGGTATTTATGGACCAATAGAAGTGAATGGCAAAAAATATCCTGGTCAAGTTCCGATGACCCCTTTTGAAGGTATGTTGAAAGATGATGAAGTAGCAGCGGTAATTACTTATGTAAGAAATTCATTTGGTAACAAAGCTTCTGCAGTGACTGCAGATAAGGTGAAAGCGGTTCGCGCAGCTATCAAAACTAAAACAGGTTTCTATACACCAGAGGAATTGCTTAAACAACATCCGTTGGGTAAATAATTTGTATTTTTTAATCCTTGTTTTTAGATTTAATTTTTACTTATGAAAAAAATAATCAAACTGAAATACCTTTTATTACTAGTGCTTTCACTTTATACCGGTATAGGTGGATTTGCACAGAAAGCAAAAAAGTCAGCAGCAAAAAAGCCGCTTATTGTTTTTGTAACTGGGGATCATGAATATAGTGGTGAGGGGACCCTTCCAAAAGTTGCTGCTGAGTTAGAAAAAAATTATGGATTTCGTACGAAAGTTTTAAAAGCATTTCCAGATCACAATGCTGAGGAAAATATTCCAGGATTAGAAGCATTGAAAGAAGCAGATATTGCAGTGTTTTTTCTTCGTTGGAGAAGACTTCCTGCAGATCAAGTTCAGCTGATTGAGGAGTATTTAAAAACGGCTAAGCCACTGATTGGCTTTAGAACTACTACCCATTCTTTTAATTATCCTGCTGGGCATCCACTCGTAAAATGGAATGCATTTGGAGAGATGGCATTTAATTCTCCTCCGGGTTGGGGTGGCAAGGCTAAGCATACTCATTATGGACACAATTCTTCGACTGATGTAAGTATTATTCCTGCCGAATCAAAGAATGTTTTGCTTACTGGAGTGGATAATAATTTCCATGTTAGATCTTGGCTCTATCAAGTGTTACCTAATTTCCCTTCTAATGGTTCTACACCTTTATTGATGGGGCATTCAATTAATTCTGAAAACCCTAAAGCATATGATAATCCAGTAGCTTGGACTGGTGTAAATAGTTATGGTGCAAAATTTTTCTTTACCACTATGGGGCATCCTGAAGATTTTGATCAAGAACCTTTTCAGCGTCTGATTATTAATGCCTTTCATTGGGTAGCTGGTAAACCGATTCCAAAAAAGTGGGCGGGTAAAATGGATATTAATGTTCCCTATCGTGATTGATTTTCAAATTTACAAACATGAATAAAATAGGATTTAATACACTAGTTTGGTCGGCGGTAATGTCGGATGAACTTTTGCCAATCATTGATCGATTAAAACAAATTGGTTATGATGGAGTAGAATGTTTTGTAGGTTCTCCGGATGATAAAGCCTACCAACGTTTTGGTAATCATGCTCAAAATATTGGCCTAGAGACTACCGCAGTTTTTGTAGTAGGTAAGGATGAAAATCCGGTTAGTCCAGATGCTGCTATCAGAGCCAAGGGATTAGATAGAATTAAGTGGGGTATAGATAGGGCGCATGATATGAGGGCAACTGTACTTTGTGGTCCCTTTCATTCTGCACATGGAGTTTTTGCACAGCATCCTCCTTTAGAAGAAGAATATAAATGGTGCGGAGAACTTTTGCATGCTGCTGGAGATTATGCTGCTCAAGCCGGTATTACTTTGGCACTTGAAGCATTGAATCGTTTTGAATGTTATTTGTGTAATACTGTTGAGCAGTTGACAAAACTGGTCAATACGGCAGCACATCCTAATGTAAAAGCGATGTTTGATACCCACCATGCTAACATTGAAGAGAAAAAAAATCGTGATGCGATTCAAACGATTGCTCCAATATTAGCCCACTTCCATATCAGCGAAAATGATCGAGGAACTCCCGGTGATGGACACGTGCAATGGGACGAAGTTTTTTCTTCATTAGCTGAAGTGAAATATAATGGCTGGCTTACCATTGAAGCTTTCTCAAGAAATGACCCTGATTTTGCCAATGCTATTAATGTATGGCGGGAATATTCAAAACCTTGGGATATGGCAATTAATGGACTGTCATTTATCAAACAACAAGGGAAAGCTCATGGGCTTTAAATGAGTATAAGTATTTAACTGATTGCTATTTTTAAAACTATCCATCTTCATTTAAAAACAACTATATGAATTCAACTCAAGTGACTAACGACCATTCATCTGCTGATGAGAAAAGTAAAAAATTGCTTTTCTGGGGATGTTTCATTGCATTAACAGCCACCGCTTTTGGTTTTGTTTTTCGTGCATTCATTATGGATCAATGGGGTAAAGCGTTTGATCTAAGTAAAACCCAACAAGGAGAAATATTTGGAGTGGGATTTTGGCCTTTTGGAATTAGTATTGTTTTTTTTAGTTTAATTATTGATAAAATTGGCTACAAGAAATCAATGATTTTTGCATTTGTCTGCCACCTTGTTTCGGTGGCGATCACCATTTTTGCAACTGGATATTGGATGCTTTATTTAGGCACCTTTTTATTTGCATTAGGAAATGGAGCCGTAGAAGCAGTGGTGAATCCAGTAGTGGCAACGATGTTTCCTAAAGAAAAAACGAAGTGGTTAAATATATTACATGCTGGCTGGCCTGCTGGAATGGTCGTAGGAGGTTTATTAGGCATATTTATGATTAACCAACAATTTCCTTGGCAATTAATTATCGGATTTGTATTGTTACCTGCAATTATTTATGGTTGGATTATCGCAAAAAGATCCTTCCCAGTGAATGAACGTGTAGAGGCAGGCGTTAGTTATCTCGAAATGTTAAAAGAAGTAGGTATTTTAGGTGCATTAATTATTGCAGCGCTTTGTTCATTTCAATTGGGTAGTCTTTTTCAATGGTCCTTCACCGTTAGTATTATTATTACTTTGGCTTTGACAGGAGTTTTTGGATATTTTGTTCGCTCTCTAGGAAGACCACTTTTCATTTTATTGTTAGCCATCATGATTCCACTTGCCACCACTGAATTAGGGACGGATAGTTGGATCACTGATTTAATGACACCCGCTATGAAGCAAATGGGATTTCAGGGCGGCTGGGTATTGATTTATACATCGGTTATTATGTCCTTACTTCGTTTTTATGCAGGACCAATTGTACATAAACTTTCTCCTATTGGTTTATTGGTAGCGGGATCTTTAGTGGCTGTAACTGGTTTGGTATTTCTTTCTTATTCTACTGGTTATTTAATCATCATTGCTGCTACGATTTATGCATTAGGTAAAACATTTTTCTGGCCTACTATGTTAGGAGTTGTATCAGAACAATTTCCAAAGGGAGGAGCCCTTGCTATTAACTTTACAGGTGCGGTAGGTATGATGGGAGTAGGGGTTATTGGCGCGGTTATTCTTGGATTTGTTCAAGACAAGCAACTGGATCAGAATTTGGCTACTTACGATCAAAAAAATAATACTACCCTTCATGCTACTTATTTGACTGAATCTAAAACAGGACTTTTTGGTTCTTATCAAGCAGTGGATAGTAAAAAATTAGCTACCGCTCCAGTAGAAGTGGTGGATCAAATAAGCGCTGTTCAAAATGATGCTAAAAAAAGCGCCCTTCGTACAGTAGCTATTTTTCCATCCTTCATGTTTTTATGCTATCTTTTAATTTTATTTTATTTTAAATCTAAGGGAGGCTATCGACCGGTGGTCATTGCTAAAGAATAAAAATTTCATTCATTATTTTAATTTATAAAAAGAACGACATGCAAAAAAATAACTACCCTAAACTGCACAATGCAACATGGCCGGGTATTGTAGGCAAGGGGCCAGATTCTGAGCCGCCCATTTCTTTTGATGATTTACTAAAATACACTGCTGATGCAGAAGTAGATGGCGTAAAGTTTGACGGAATTGATATTGGTCTTTTTGAGCCACATATTAATATCGACAGTTCGGATGATGGCATTAAAAAATTAGCTGAAAAAGTATCTTCTCTTAATCTGAATATTGGAAGTTTGGTTGCACCTATTTGGGGTGGACCTGCAATGGGAACTAAAGAAGATCGTGCGGTATTTGTGGAGATGGTAAGAAAGTCTTGCCACTTTGGTCAGAAGTTGCGTGAATATGGGGTGCGTCCTAATGGGATCATTCGTATTGACTCCGCTAGTAAACCAGAAGCATGGGCTTTAGATCCAGCAAATAATACAAAGCTGATTGCAGAAACTTTTCGCGAGGCTTGTGATGTAGCTGCTTCTTATGGCGAACGCTTAGCTGCTGAAGGAGAAATTTGCTGGGGTGGAATGCATAGCTGGAAAGCAATGGTTGAAACCTTAGAGGCAGTAGATCGTCCTAATATTGGATTCCAAGCTGATATGGCTCATACACTTTTATATCTTCTTGGATACAATAGTCCTGAAGATAGAATATTGCCAGAAGATTTTGATTGGAGTAATCAAGAATTATTGGATGCAGGACTTAGAAAACTAACGCATACCCTTCGTCCATGGACGATTGATTTCCATGTGGCTCAAAATGATGGAACAGTTCATGGTACAGGTTCTCATGACAAAACAGGTCGTCATTGTCAAGCGAAAGACCCTAATGGTAAACTTGATATAGCGAAGCATGCAGGTTTTTGGCTGCGTGATGATAATGGTGAATTGACAAAGGCATTCAAACATATTTGTTGGGATGGCTGTATGTTTCCAAATGCAGTGATGACACAACAACAAACTTGGAATGATATTCTAGCAGCCATGATTAAAGTGAGAGATCAACATGGTTGGTATGAAGCTGAATAAAATAAACTTAAATAATATTGTAAGTATTAATTCTTTTAAAAATGGCAACAAAAAAAACACTTAATATTGGTTTAATCGGAGGCGGCTTTATGGGTCGAACTCATTCCAATGGATACCTTCGTATTGCTAATTTTTTTCCTGATTTAGCCTATAGACCCGTTCTTAAAGCAGTATGTTTTAGAAATGAAACAAAGTTAAAAGCCTTTGCAGAACAATGGGGTTATGAATCCATTGAAACTGATTGGAGAAAAATTATTGAGCGCGATGATATTGATGCAGTCGATATTTGCACTCCCAATGATACGCATGCTGAGATTGCTATTGCTGCTGCAAAAGCGGGCAAAATGATTCTTTGTGAAAAACCACTAGCACGCGATTTAGTAGAATCGACTGGTATGGTGGAAGCGATTGAAAAAGCAGGTGTAAAAAATACTGTTTGGTATAATTATAGAAGATTACCTGCGGTTACTTTGGCTAAGCAAATTATTGATTCTGGAAAGTTGGGAAAGATATATCATTACAGAGCTAATTTTTTACAGGATTGGACAATCAATGAAAATCTTCCACAAGGTGGTGAAGGTTTGTGGAGAATGGATGCAGCCGTAGCTGGATCTGGTGTATTAGGTGATCTACTTTCACATTGTATCGATACGGCATTGTGGCTGAATGGTGGTATTAAGGATGTGAGTGCTATGACAGAAACCTTTGTAAAAGAACGTATGCACCAGCTAACTGGAAAAGTACAGGAAGTTACTATCGATGACGCCTGCTCTTTTCTTTGCCATTTTAATAATGGATCATTAGGTTTATTTGAATCTACAAGGTATGCACGTGGACATAAGGCATTATATACTTTTGAAATCAATGGTGCTAATGCTTCTATTCGCTGGGACTTACATGACTTAAACCGTCTAGAGTATTTTGATAATGCAGAGGAGTCTAAACTTAAAGGATGGCGTTCTATTCATATTACCGATGGCGATCATCCTTATATGGATAAATGGTGGGTGCCTGGTTTAGGTATTGGTTATGAACATTCTTTTGTTCACCAAGTAGCAGATTTTCTAAAAAGTTTAGAAACAGGCGAACCTTGTTCACCTACTTTTAGAGAGGCGCTAGATACACAGAAGGTTTGCCAAGCAGTATATGATTCTGCTAAATCAAAAAGCTGGAAGGATTGCAATATTTCGTAAAATTTTTTAATAAATAAATTAACCATCTTCAAAAAAAAATTATGATACAAAAATTAAGTTATCGTTTAGCTCTTTTTATGTTGATAGCAGGAAATATATTTTCCTTACAAGCTCAAGATAAAGCAAAGGGGTTTGTGAAAATATTTGATGGCAAAACAATGAAAGGATGGGAAGGTGACACTGTTTTTTGGAGAGTGGAGAATGGAAGTTTTGTAGGAGAAGTTACCGCTGCAAAACCACTTAAAACAAATACTTTTCTTATCTGGAGAGGTGGATTACCCACCAATTTTGAGTTTGTCGCTCAGTATCGCATCAGTCCAGAAGGAAACAGCGGTGTTCAATATCGTAGTGAAGAATTACCTAATATTAAATTTGCACTAAAAGGTTATCAAGCTGATATTGATGGAGCTGATACTTATACTGGTCAAAATTATGAAGAGCGTGGTCGTGGATTTTTAGCAAAGCGTGGTGAAATATCAGTTTTAAAAACTGATATGAAACCTACCATTACTGGTTCTTTGGGTAACTCAGATTCTCTTAAAACTAAAATAAAAAAAGGAGACTGGAATGAAATTCACCTGATTGTAAAAGATAATCATATGCAGCATTTTATCAATGGGGTATTGATGAGTGAAGTAACGGATGAGGATGCTAAAAATAGAAAGTATAATGGGGTATTGGGATTACAAGTTCATGTGATGCCAAAAATGAAAGTGGAATACCGTAAATTAATGCTGAAGCAACTGTAGTTGTGAATGGTGAATGGTCAATAACATTCGTTAGGATTTGAAATATCTGACGGAGGTTGTTGACCATTTTTAATTGATTGCGTATTCAC
>CANCRO010000050.1 GCA_947380605.1 Chitinophagaceae bacterium | reverse complement strand
GTAAGGGTTCTTGGAGAAATATCTAAGTACTTATATCCACCTTGTTCTTCCATCACTTTATTAAACATAAAAGCAGCTGCACCACCTGGCACATCTTCGTCTACAAAAAGAATTCGATTAGTTTTCTTTAACGACAATACAATTTGATGATTACTATCGAATGGCAATAAAGTTTGCACATCAATCACTTCACAACTGATTTGCATTTTTTGCAAAGTTTCCGCAGCCTCCATAACTATTCTTAAAGTAGCACCATAACTAACGATGGAAATATCTCTACCTTCTTTAACAATTTCTGGAACTCCAAGCGGAACAGTATAAGTCAATAAATTAGTTGGCAACTTTTCTTTCAAACGATAACCATTCAAACATTCAATCATCAGCGCAGGGTCATTGGATTGAAGCAGGGTATTGTACATTCCTGCAGCTTGCACCATGTTGCGAGGCACACAGATGTACATTCCTCTCAACGAATTAATGATCATTCCCATTGGTGAACCGCTATGCCAGATACCTTCCAAACGATGCCCTCTTGTACGAACGATGAGAGGACAACTTTGTCCACCTGCTGTACGATAATGTGTAGTAGCGCAATCATCACTTAAAGTCTGAAGGCCATACAACATGTAGTCAAGATATTGAATTTCAGCAATAGGTCTTAATCCTCGCAATGCTAAGCCAATTCCTTGTCCCATGATAGATAACTCACGAATACCCGTATCAAAAATGCGCAGCTTTCCATGCTTTTCTTGAAGTCCACTAAACCCCTGGTTAACATCGCCTATCAAACCTACATCTTCTCCAAAAGCAGTTACCTTATCATTGCTTTCAAATAACTGATCAAAATATTTATTAAGGACTTCATAACCATTGACCATTTTAGCTCCCTCATCAAACTCAGGTTTAATTTCTTGCACCTTCAAGGCAGACTTTGGTCCTTCATTATAAAGCAGTGTATTATATAAATTAGCATTTTTTGTAGCCAATTCATCATAATAATTTCGAACTGCTGAAGCGGCATTATTTCTTCCAGCTATATCCAAGCAGGTAGCTAAACATTTCATTAAATCACGACGAAGGGGTTCTTTACTAGCTGCTAAATCTTCCGCCATTTTAACAATAATGGAGGCATTTTCGGAAGGTAAATTATTTGCTAAGTCCTTCATTAAATTAATACCTTCTTGTACTTGTTGCTTAAGAGGACTTAAATATTTTTCCCAAGCATTTTGTTTACTCTCTTTAACCATCTGCTTAGCAGTCAGCTCTATTTCTAACAATTCTTTCTCGTCTGCCAATGAATTTTCTACAATCCAAGTCCTCATTTGCAGGTTACAATCCCATTGTTTTTCCCATGCTAAACGTTCGGCGCTTTTATATCTTTCATGGCTTCCAGAAGTGGAGTGGCCTTGAGGTTGAGTAATTTCTTCAATATGAAAAATTGCAGGAGTATGCGTATCTCGTATTTTTTGAATAGCTGGTTCTAGCACTTCACACATACCGGCATAATCCCAACCTTTTAAATTATAAATATCTACTCCATTGGTACCTTCCGCTTTTTCCATTCCTCGGATAGCAGTGGAAATGGAACCTTTAGTAGTTTGAAGTTCTTTTGGAACTGAAATACCATATCCATCATCCCAAATAAAAACAGCCAACGGAATTTGTAAAACTCCAGCAGCATTCACTCCTTCCCAAAAATGCCCCTCTGAAGTTGAGGCATCTCCGATTGTACAAAAACAAATTTCATTTCCATTATTACTCAAATGAGCATGTTTATTGTAAACGGGAGAGTTACGAAAAAGCTTTGACGCCATTGCTAACCCCAATGCTCTGGGCACTTGTCCTGCAGTAGGTGCCATATCACTACTGCTATTTTTTATATTGACTAGGTCAAGCCAATCTCCATTTTCATCGACCGTTTTAGTAGAAAAATGAGCATTCATCTGCCGACCTGCACTAAAGGGGTCATGCGCAATATTGGGATCAGAAAATAATTGAGAAAAATATTGTTCTACTGTGGCAACGCCAGCAGCAAACATAAAGGTTTGGTCGCGATAATATCCCGCCCTAAAGTCGCCAGGTTTAAAAAATTTGGCAACCGCCACCTGAGCCACTTCCTTGCCATCACCAAATATTCCAAATTTAGCTTTACCTGTTAAAACCTCTTTTCGTCCAAGTAAACTAGTCTCTCTACTTTCGCAAGCTACACGGTAATCATTTAATACCTCATTGCGAAAATTATCAAAACTTAAATTCTCCAGCAATGAGGTGTCATTGGAATTTACTGTATCCATTTAACAAATGTAAATTATACTTGTGAGGATTGTTAAAAATTTGATAATCAAAAAGCAATTTGTTAGGAATTTATTGATATTTAATAAATTTGTTTTGAGCCTTTTTAAGATAGTAAAGAGAATTTTTTCGAGAAAATGGGTAATATGGACTTATATCAATACTTTTATTTAATAATATCAATTATTGTATTATAAAAAAAACATATAAATACTAAATTAATTCTAAAAATATACGCTAAATTACATTATTGTAGTACATTAGTAGTCCAAAATAAACCAAAACACCATGAAAAAACAAATTATTCCAATTACCTTTTTGTTTGCGGCAATATTAATGCTTGGTTCTATCAGCAGTGCGAATGCGCAATCAAATATTATTGGTAAACCAGTTCCAATTCCAATTCAATATACTTTACAAGTAGCCCAAAATGACTTTCCCAATCAAATGAACTGGGCGGATGCTAAAAAAGCTTGTGAAGCATTAGGAGAAGGTTGGAGATTACCAACAAAAGATGAATTAAATTCTATGTACATTAATAAAAATGCTATTGGAGGTTTTTCACCTAATTCATATTGGAGTTCTACAGAAATGCCTCCTGTTTTTGCTTGGAATCAATATTTCAACTATGGCGGCCGAATTAATGATCAAAAGACGAACAAGAATTACGTTAGAGCTGTACGTCCTTTGTAATAAACTATACTTAGTATCCATTGCATAGAAGTTAATTTAAAACAAGTTGACTTCTTTATCATAAAAATAAATAATAATGAAAAAAATCTTATTGGCTTCTTTGTTTTTCACCATTACAACTAGTTCATTTGCTCAAAAAAAAGTGGCTGATGTTGCAAAATTTGCTGCAGAAACGATTAACCTAGGAAATATTAAACAAGGCGTACCTTCTAAAGGGATTTTTACGCTTACCAATATTAGTAATCAACCTTTAATTATTGAACAAGCTAATCCTACTTGTGGATGTACTATTTCAGATTATACCAAAGAACCTATTGCAGCTGGCAAAAATGGTGTGATCAATGCAACTTACAATGCAGCTAATCCTGGTCATTTTGATAAACATTTGACTGTTAAATTTGCTGGTATTGATGAGGTTAAAAGCATTACTCTTACTGGAGATGTATTAAGTGCTCAAGACTTTGATAAATTAAAAGCCGCTAAAAAATAATTAATTTATATTCTAGTTTTATTCTAAAAAACCTCCTACCAATAGGAGGTTTTTTATTGGTTAACTTTTTTTTTATTTCCCCAGTACACTCCAAATAAAATGATCAATAGGCAAATTACTTGCTTAAAGTCATATACCTCTCCATAAAAAATCCCCCACCCAATGGCAACAAATGGAATTCCATAAGTTACTGTGCTTGCAAAAATACCTCCTGCTCTTTTTACCAATGTATAAAATAAGATAGTGGCGAATGCGGTTCCAACTATCCCTAGAAAAGCTGCACCTCCTACTGCGATTAATAGCGATGGATTTGCAAATGGTAGTTTAAAAAAACTAGTCAGTATAAGTATCATCAAAGCAGGAATTGCATTTAGCGAAAGTGATATAGCTGCTAGATGCAATGAAGGTATCATCAATAAATGTTGAGATACCATATTCACATTAAGGCCATATAAAAAAGCAGCCAATACAACAAAAGAAACAAATATAAGTTGCTGATTTTCCTGTAAATGCCCCTTGCTAAACAACAATAAAATGCTACCGATAAACGCTATTAAAATTCCAGCAATTTTATTCAGTGAAGTACTAGTCTTATAGAAAATAGCTCCCGTAATAATCACAAAAATCGGAGTAAGACAATTGAGTGTTCCTGCTAATGAACTTTCAATCCCCTCTTCTGCCAAACAAAATAAAAAAGCGGGTAATAAACTCCCCAGTGTTCCAGACAAGAAAACTAAAAAAAGCTTATTTCTTGGTATCAGTCTAATATTTTTGACCGTGATTGGTAATAATATCAAACCGGCAAAAACAATCCTTAAAGAGGCGATTTGATAAGGTCCCAGATGATTATCCAAGGATATTTTCATCAGAATAAAGCTACTTCCCCAGATAATGGACAATGCGCCAAAAAGTAACCAGTTGATCCAATTTTTCTTCACCCTGCAAAGTTGCTTTTAATTAATGAAAAAGAATGCATTTACAAATTAAAAAAATATTATATTTAATAGCTAGCAATGATTGCTTCAACAAACATTTACTACTAAAATATAAAACATGAAATTTTTAAATGAATTCAAAGAATTTATAACCAAAGGTAATATTATTGATCTGGCGGTGGCAGTTGTAATCGGCAGTTCTTTTGGAAGTATTATTTCATCTCTAGTAAGTGATGTGATTACTCCGCTTCTATTAACTCCAGCCTTGAATGCTGCTCATGTAGAAAACCTCGATAAACTAAGTTGGCGTAATGTGAAATATGGCAATTTTATTGCTGCAGTCACTCAATTTGCTATTATTTCATTGGTACTATTCATAACCCTTAAGTCAATCAATCGTATGATCAAAAAAAAGCAACCCAATCTGCCTTCACCTAGCCCTTCCAATACCGACCAATTACTAATGGAAATTAGGGATGCTTTAAAAAAATAATAGTGCGCTACACATTAAATAATCTGTTCAATTGATTCGGACGATAAAATAGGCCAGAAAGTAATTCCCTAAATGCAAGGTATTATCCACAAAACATAGTTGGCTATGATCAAAGTGGCAAATCTCTAATAAGTTTCTATACATTTGCCCAGTTCACAAACAACTAAATTTATTACACATTGAATACGGCAAATTATCAGATAAAGTTGGACCAATTTGAAGGTCCATTCGACTTGTTACTTTTTTTTATTGAAAGAGATGAACTTGATATTTATAATATTCCCATTACTAAAATAACAAACGATTTCCTCGATTTTATACACCAATCAGAAAAACTTAATATTGAATTAAGTAGTGAGTTTATTTTATTTATCAGTACGCTAATGCGCATTAAAGCAAAGATGCTGATACCTCGAAAAGAAGTTGATTTACACGGTAATGAAATTGATCCTAGACAGGAATTAATCAACAAAATTCTTGAATACAAAAGATTTAAGGAAGCCTCTCTTAAAATGGCTGAAATGGAAGAGATCAGAATGTTGATGATCAAAAGAGGAAATCTTCAAAAAGAGCTATCACAAATTGGTGAAGAATTTGGAGAAGGTACCGAGATTCAGACGGTCACTCTTTTCAAACTAATGAAGGCTTTTGAAAAAGTAGCACTTCGACTAAAAGACCGCAATAATCAGCCAGTCCATACAGTAGTTCAATATAACTACACCATGGAACAAAGTAGAGAATTTATGCTAGAAACCTGTAGAAAAGAAAGAACGGTCTCCTTTGAAAAAATATTTGATGTTTGTGAAAATCGAATTCATGCAATCTTTCTTTTTTTAAGCTTGCTAGAATTGGTTCAACAAAAATATATGATACTGGTTTCAGGTGAAGGAAGAAATAATTTCATCATTGAGTACAATGAAAATAGAGAAGAAGATAATTCTACCCCGCTTGATTACAACGAAATGACCAGCTTTTAAAATAAACTTTCCTATTGCAATAATTATATTTAGCTGATCATCCCTGTTATAATAAATCTATCAATCCTACCTTCTGGTCATTGATCTGTTAGATTAATCAGGACAAAAAAATTCAAAAAATGAAAACAATCTTACACAAAGCTTCAGAAAGAGGTACTGCAGACTATGGTTGGTTGAAGCCTAATTTTTATTTTAGTTTTGGTCAGTATTACCATCCAGAAAAGGTGCATTTTGGAATGCTAAGAGTATTAAATGATGATTTTATTGCAGGTGGAGGTAAGTTTCAAACTCATCCACATGACAATATGGAAATCGTAACTATTCCCTTTACAGGTGCGCTAGAACATCGTGATAGTACCGGTGGAGCAGGCGTGATACAAGCGGGAGATATTCAGATTATGAGTGCAGGAACAGGAGTTGAACATTCAGAAGCTAATGCATCTGCAACGGACCCTGTAACCCTTTTTCAAATATGGGTCTTCCCTAAACAAAGAAATATTACCCCTCGCTATGACCAAAGAAGCTTTGACATAGCTGACCGTATTAACCAATGGCAGATAGTAGTTTCTCCTAAAGAAGAAGATAATGCTTTATGGATTAATCAAGATGCCCGTTTTTCGTTAACCAATTTAACCTTGGGAAATACCATATCTTATTCCAATGCATTTAAAGGTAACGGCGTTTACTTAGTTGTAATTAATGGCGCAGTAAATGTAAATGGCGTTTCTGTTGGCAGAAGAGATGCATTGGGTATTTCTGAAATAGATGATTTTGATATTACTGCAACTGAAGATGCCGAATTATTGGCTATAGAAATTCCAATGAATTAATCAATTTTGATTTTATTTCTACAATAGATAGAATGAAATATCAAAACTGAAAGTAGGTCTTATTGAAATTGAGTAGTAACTATTTTCATTTCCTTCATCCATTCTCTCAACACTTCAGCAACAGCTTGGGCGTTTAGTCCAATTTCATTGTATAATTCTCTTGGTGTTCCATGTTCCACTAAACGATCTGGAATTCCCATTATTTTTACCTCTGCATGATAACCCTGTTGATTCATAAATTCTAATACAGCAGTTCCAAAACCTCCTACTACTGTTCCGTCTTCTATGGTAATAATTTTACTAAACTTTGCAAATACTTCGTGCAAGAGCGCTTCATCAATTGGTTTTACAAAACGCATATCATAATGAGCTGGATTGATTCCTTCAGCCTTTACATCACGAATAGCAGCAGCTGCAAAGTTACCCGGATGGCCAAAAGATAAAATAGCGATATGCTGACCATCTTTTAATTTTCTTCCTTTTCCAATTTCCAATGATTCAAAAGGAGTTTTCCATTCTGGCATCACCCCCTCTCCACGAGGATAACGTATTACAAAAGGGCTAACCGTTGTTGGTAATTGGGCCGTATACATCAAATTCCTTAACTCTCTTTCATTCATAGGAGCGCTAATAATCATGTTAGGTATACAACGCATATAGGCTATATCATAACAACCATGATGGGTAGCGCCATCCTCTCCAACCAAGCCTGCTCTGTCTAAACAAAAAACTACTGGAAGGTTTTGAATCGCTACATCATGAATCACCATGTCGTAGGCTCTTTGCATAAAGGTGGAATAAACATTGCAAAATACGCGCATACCCTGAGTAGCCAATCCAGCACTCAGCGTAACCGCATGCTGTTCACAAATGCCGACATCAAAAGCACGGTCAGGCATTTTTTCCATCATATATTTTAGAGAAGATCCGCTCGGCATGGCTGGTGTAACTCCCATGATTGACTCATTCTTTTCTGCTAATTCAATCATCGTATATCCAAACACATCCTGATACTTTGGCGGTTGTGGTATATCAAATTTTTTCTTTACAATCTCACCAGTAATTTTATCGAACAATCCAGGAGCATGCCATTTCGTTTGGTCTTTTTCTGCTAGCTCATACCCTTTTCCTTTCACCGTTTTAATATGTAAAATTTTGGGACCAGGTATATCTTTTAGATCATGGAGTGTATCCACCAACTTTGAAATATTATGTCCATCTATTGGACCAAAATATCGGAGATTAAGTGCTTCAAATAAATTAGCACTACTACTGAGCATTCCTTTTAACCCATCGGTTAATTTCTGTGCCATTGAACGTGAAAAATGTTTTCCAACCGGCAACTTTCCTAATAAATTCCAAACATCATCCTTTACTTTATTGTAGGTGTGAGAGGTCGTAATATCAGTGAGGTATTCCTTCAATGCACCTACATTGGGATCAATGCTCATGCAGTTGTCATTCAGTATAATTAAAATATTGCTCTTGGTTGAACCAGCATGATTCATTGCTTCAAAAGCCAGTCCCGCTGTCATGGCGCCATCTCCAATTACAGCAATATGCTGACGATCCTTTTCTCCTTTCGAATAACTCGCCATAGCCATTCCTAGTGCCGCACTAATTGAAGTAGAAGAATGACCCACTCCAAAAGTATCATAATCACTCTCCGAGCGATTTGGAAATCCACTCAGTCCTTTGTATTTTCTATTACTTGGAAAACTATCTCTTCTGCCCGTTAAAATTTTGTGTCCATATGCCTGGTGGCCAACGTCCCATACTAATTGATCATAGGGCGTATTAAAAATATAATGAAGTGCAACACTCAATTCAACCACACCCAAACTTGCTGCAAAATGTCCACCATGAACACTTACCACATCAATAATATACTGACGCAATTCATCACATACCTGATGTAATTGTTCCTTGGGAATCTTCTTTAAATCATCAGGACTATCGATATTACTTAATAATTTGCCTGCTTTAATTTCCATGCTGATTTATTTGCGCTGTAAAGTTAGCTATTTTGGGTACTTTAGCCTTTATACAGTACAATTTATTAAAAATAAAGTTCATTATCAACTCGGTTTTTTAAAAAAATGAGCCTCCTAAAAAATGAGTCATTTAAATGCACTTCCAATTAATGGATTTGATCCATTTTATTCAATATAAAATTTGGATCGGGACAGTTGGAAAGATATTTTTCCTGCTCACTAATAGCACAAACCCCTGGAAAATCCCCTTTTTTCAAATACATATCTCCAATTACCTGAAAGTGAAGATGGGGAGGCCAATTACCATTTTCGTTGAAATCTCCAAAATGAGCAATTATTTCCCCCCGGTTAATATATTGCCCCTCGTGTAACTGAGCTAAATCGGATAAACTTACATGCCCATATAAAGTATGAAATACAATAGTCTCCAACTGATGTTGCAAAATAATGGTAGCTCCGTAATCCCCTGGATTGTTATTAAAAGCAAAACTGTGCACCATTCCACCGATGGGTGCAAATATTTCCGTTCCTACTGGACCCCAAATATCTATTCCAAGATGAAGGGTTCTGGACTCCTTCCCAGTAGAAAAATGGTCCATATTGTAAATCGCTCTATTCTCAGCATATCCGCCCATACCATATTTAGCACTTGATTGCCACAGTTGGGTCTGAATATAATTAGAAAGTGATTGACTTTCTTTTACCCCAGCTTGCGCTAACACCGGATTATCGACTGATAAATTCAATCTGCAAATTTTATCAGCTGTCCCAGAAAAATCAACTACCGGATGAAACTCCTCCCTATGTTTTTGTAATAAACTACTTATTTCATTCATAAAAAAAGTTCCCTGTTATTAACAGGGAACTCAAATATATAACAGTAAAGATAGATTTTATAGAAATGATTTTCAATTCAATACTACGCAATCTGTTTTGTTCTATTGCGTTGAAGAGAAATGATTTTTTGCATTTCAAAAAATCATTGGATGGAAAATAAAATGATTGGCTATACTTTGTTAAATCACCACATTCACCATCTTGTTCTTTACATAGATAATTTTTTTAGGCGCATTTCCCTCTAACCATTTTTGAATCACTTCATTCTGTAAAATAATTTGTTCAACATCCGCTTGAGAAGCATCCAAAGAAATGACAATATTTGTTCGAACCTTGCCATTGATAGAAACCGGGTATTCTTTTGAACTTTCCACTAGCAAGGCAGGATTAAAAACTGGATAAACAGAACCCTTACTATCACCTAAAGCAGGTGAAATAGTTGACCCCAATAGACTACAAAGTTCTTCACTGATGTGAGGAGCATAAGGAGATAATAATAATAACAAGGGTTCTAAGATTTCTTTTTTGTGACATTTCATTTCTGCTAATTCATTTACACAAATCATGAAACTACTCACTGCCGTATTAAAACTAAATCTTTCTGTATCCTCTTCAATTTTTTTAATCGTTCGATGAAGCACTTTTAATTCAGCATCCGTAGGCTTTTCATCATTCCAAACCTTTCCCTTTAGATCGTCATAAAAAAGTCTCCAAAGTTTACGTAAAAAACGATGCACCCCTTCAATACCCTTTGAATCCCAAGGTTTACTTTGTTCTACCGGCCCCAAAAACATTTCATACATACGGAATGTATCTGCACCAAATTTATCTACCAATACATCTGGATTAACCGTATTGTATTTTGACTTTGACATTTTTTCTGTTTCAACACCGCAGATATATTTACCTTGATCCAATATAAATTGAGCAGCAGCAAACTCTCCATTTTTCCATTTTTTAAACTGTTCTAGATCCAATTCAACTCCATCGACCATGTTAACATCTACATGTATTTGATCAACTTCAGAGGATAAACTAGTTAAGCCAGTAGATGATTTTTCATCCTCACTCATTGCAGTTCCAATCCTATTGGATGACAGAAAAATATTGGTATTTCTTACCCTAAAAACAAACCTACTACTACCTTGGATCATTCCCTGGTTAAGCAATTTTTTAAATGGTTCGTCATGCCCAATATAACCTAGGTCAAATAGTATTTTTGTCCACATACGACTATAAAGCAAATGCCCTACAGCATGCTCAGTACCACCAATATAAATATCTACCTGTCCCCAATAATCACTTGCCTTTTTATCGCAAAATGCGTTTTGATTTTTAGGATCCATGTAACGAAGGAAATACCAAGATGAGCCAGCATAACCAGGCATAGTCGATGTTTCACGTCTAGCGGATTTTTTATCTTGAAGATTTACCCAGTCGCTAATATTAGCCAGCGGGCCTTCTCCATCTGGACCAGGTCCGTAAGTAGCTACATGAGGTAACTCCAAAGGCAATTCAGCAGCATCCAATGGCAGGGCAATACCATCGCTCCAAATGATGGGAAATGGTTCACCCCAATAACGTTGACGACTAAATCCTGCATCGCGCATTCTGAAATTGACTTTACGCGTTCCAATACCCATCTCCTCCAATTTATTAATCGCCACACCGATGGCATCCTTCATCATCAGTCCATTCAAAAATCCAGAATGATGTAAGATGGCTTCTTTAGTTGGATTAGCCGCTTCGCCAGTAAAATGCTCGCCAATAATATTAGTAATAGGTATATTAAAATGACGCGCAAATCCAAAGTCACGCTGATCGCCACAAGGTACCGCCATAATAGCTCCTGTTCCATATCCTGCCAAAACATATTCTGCAATCCAAATAGGAATTTCTCTGCCATCGAATGGGTTGATGGCATAAGCACCAGTAAAACATCCAGTAATTTGTTTTACTTCGGCTAGGCGTTCCCGTTCACTTCTGCTTTTTACATAGGTCAAATATTTTTCTATTTCGTCTTTTTGATTGGCAGAGGTAATTTGGCTAACCAATTCATGTTCGGGGGCTACTACCATAAAATCTACACCATAAATTGTATCTGGTCTAGTGGTATAAACTCTTAATGGAGTGGAAAAATTTTTGATAGCAAAATCCATTTCAGCACCCTGACTCTTTCCGATCCAGTTCTTTTGCATTTCCTTCATTGCATCACTAAATTCAATCCTCTCCAATCCTTCCAGTAGTCGATCAGCATATTCCGTTATCCGCAAATACCACTGACGCATTTTCTTTTTCTCTACCAAATGGCCACCCCGCTCACTTACACCATTGACTACTTCATCATTTGCCAAAACAGTTCCAAGCGCTTCACACCAATTTACTTCGCCATAAGCACTAAAGCTCAAGCGGTATTCCATTAATATTTCTTGCTTTTCTTTATCAGTAAACAATTTCCATTGCTCTGCAGAAAACTGATACGCTTTATCCCCTGGACAAACATGATGCTTATTTCCTTCTGATTCAAAAATTTTCAATAGGGATGCAATACGTTCTGCTTTATTGGAAATTCGATTATACCAACTATCAAATATTTGTAAAAAAATCCACTGTGTCCACCTATAATAATCAGGCTCGCTTGTTCTTACTTCTCTATCCCAATCATAGCTAAATCCTATCTTATCAAGCTGACCTCTGAAGGTGGAAATATTTTTTTCAGTCGTTACAGAAGGGTGTTGGCCAGTTTCTAAAGCATACTGCTCAGCAGGAAGACCAAAGCTATCATAGCCCATTGGGTGCAGCACATTAAAACCTTTTAATCTTTTGTATCGACTATAAATATCACTTGCAATATATCCCATTGGATGGCCTACATGCAGACCAGCCCCACTTGGATAGGGAAACATGTCGAGTACATAATACTTAGGTTTAGAAGAATCGTTAGAAACCCTATATACTTTATTTTCCTTCCATTTGCCTTGCCACTTTTGCTCTATTTCATTAAATCTGTATTCCATCTATTTTTATCGATTGTATATTGATTGTTTCTATATTAGCCCAGTAGCTATTCATCAGCAAAAGGGAAATTCTAAGACCAATCTATCAGCCAAAAAGATTAGGTCAATAAAAGACTAAAAAGGTAATTATTTTGTAAGGGGCAAAAATACAGTAAAGCAGGTAAAATTTGTTACTTTTGCTCGGTTGACTGAGTGAAATTTTAACTTAATTTCACCTAGTCAAATAATTAAGTCCTTTCTACTTACAGCTTATATATAAATAGTAAGAAAAATATATTTAAACCATGGCTCAATTTGGAAAATTAACCACCTCTAAGCGCAATAAACCATCCTATGGATACGCCATCATTGGAGTAGCGCTAGTTTTATTTTTATTTGGCATAGTAGGTTGGTTGTTCTTAAACCTAAAAAAATCAGGAGAGATGTTCAGGGAAAACATTCAGGTACATGCCTGGATAACCCCTGCTGCCAGTAAAAAACAAGTGGATTCACTCCAAAATTACCTTGCTTCACTTCCCTACGTAAAATCTTCAGAGTATGTAACTAAGGAGAATGCCATCCAAAAATGGAATGCTGAAAACGATAGCTCCTGGAAAAAATTCATTACTAACAACCCCTTACCTGAAAGTATAGATTTTTTTGTAAAAGCTGACTACATGAACAAGGACAGTCTGAGTGTATTGAGCAATTTTCTTGAAACTAATTTCAGTGGAACTATTTCCGAATTTCAATACCCTAAAGAAACCGTTGGATATGTCAGTTCTTACACAAAATACATTGCTGCTGGTATATTAGTGTTTGCGATTATACTTTCTATTATCGTAATTATTTCAATAGATAATACCATCCGTTTAGCAATGTACAGCAATCGTTTTTTAATCAAAACAATGCAAATGGTGGGCGCTACAAGAGGCTTTATTGCTAAACCACTCAATATAAAAGCAGTCATTAATGGATTAATCGCCGCATTTATCGCCATTATAACTGTTTTTGGATTTATTTTATTGGTCGAAAGTTTTGTGCCTTGGTTACGTCTTTTGAGAGATGCAAGCAATATGGCAATAATTATTACCGGGATTTTAATATTGGGTGTTTCTATTTCATTGCTTAGCACCCACCGATCCGTGTTAAAATATTTACAAATGAAACTAGATGACCTTTATTAGTCTAGGTTCTAATTAAAAAATATTACTTTTATTTACATAATTAAAAATAAAGAAATGAGCATAGATAAAAAACAAACGGATAGTAAGGGATTATTTAATAAACAAAATTATCTCTTGATGTTAGCTGGATTGATTGTATTAGCGATTGGATTTTTTTTGATGGCTGGCGGCAAAAGTGCTGACCCGAAAGTATTTAATGATAATGAGGTGTATAGTACAACCAGAATAACCATTGCCCCTCTTTTGATCATTGCTGGATTCTTAATTGAAATATTTGCTATCATGAAGAAGCCTTCCGCTTCTCAAAAATAAAGACTCCTCCATTAAATAATAATAAAAGATGCGATATTTTTAATATCGCATCTTTTATTTTAGACCAAAAATGTTTAGCCAGAAAGTTCATAATTTGCAGAATAATCATTTTTAAATTTCATACCATGACGACAATAGAATCCATTATCATTGCTATAGTAGAAGGTTTGACTGAGTTTCTACCGATTTCTTCAACAGGCCATATGATTATTGCTGAAAAATTGCTAGCCATTCCATCGACTGAATTTACAAAAGTATTTACAGTGGCTATTCAATTAGGTGCAATTCTAGCAGTAGTGGTGCTTTACTGGAAAAAATTCTTCGATTTTAAAAGTTGGCAATTTTATTTAAAACTAATTGCTGGTGTAATTCCTGCGCTAGTTTTTGGATGGCTGTTTTCTAAAAAAATAGATTTACTCTTGGAGAGTGCACTCACTGTTGCAATTTCACTCTTGCTAGGTGGTATTATTTTGTTATTCATTGAAAAATTATTTAAAGAACCTTCTATACATTCGGAAAAAGAAGTTGGATTTAAACAAGCTGGTATTATTGGATTTTGGCAATGCATTGCCATGATACCAGGAGTGAGTAGAAGTGCTGCCTCTATCATTGGAGGGATGCAACAAAAACTAACCCGTAATGCAGCTGCTGAATTCTCCTTCTTTTTAGCTGTCCCTACTATGCTTGCAGCAACAGCTTATAAATTATTGAAGTTTTTTAAAGAATCCGGAGGCTTCTCAGCAAAAGAAATTCAACTGCTAGTAATTGGAAATGTAGTAGCCTTTATTGTAGCGGTATTAGCCATTAAATTATTTATTGGCTTCTTAAAAAAATACGGATTTCGAATTTGGGGAGTTTATCGCATCATTGTAGGTGTCATCATGCTATTGCTTATCTACCAAGGGATAATTAAATAGTCATTTTGGTGTAGATCCGAATTGATAAAATGCTTATTTTCATAAAGCCTAATCATTTTATCAATCAAATATTTGAGCTTAGATATGAAAACCGCCTCTAAAAAAATCATAACTGGATGGGCCATGTACGATTGGGCTAACTCAGTTTATAATCTGGTGATTACCACTACTTTTTTCCCTGCTTACTATGCCGCTGTCACTAGTCTTAAAAATTTTCCTGACGGAATTGTTTTTTTAGGTAGGCACTTTGTGAATACAGAATTAAAAGATTATGTACTTGCGACAGGTTTTCTGCTGATTGCTCTTTTATCTCCCATACTCTCCTCTGTAGCCGATTATAAAGGGAATAAGAAAAATTTTATGCGATTCTTTTGCTACTTAGGTGCAGCAAGCTGTTCACTTTTGTTTTTTTTCGATCAATCCAATATTCTTCTAGGACTCTTGTGTTTTATGTTTGCAGGTATCGGGTTTTATGGAAGTCAGGTTTTTTACAATTCTTATCTACCTGAAATCGCTGCTGAAGAAGATCGTGATCGGGTAAGTGCAAAGGGATTTAGTATGGGCTATTTAGGTAGTGTAATTATGCAATTGATAGGGTTTGGCTTGGTGATGGGGATGGATGATAAGACAATGGCAATTAAAATAACTTTTTTATTAGTAGGTATTTGGTGGATTAGTTTTGCTCAAATCACTTTTAATGCACTACCCACCTCTACAAAAAGTGAAAGAAAATCAAAAAAACATGTATTGGTTAATGGTTTTCATGAGTTAAAAATGGTTTGGGAACAGATGGTTCATTTGCCCATACTAAAACGTTTTCTAACTGCTTTCTTTTTTTATAGTATGGGTGTTCAGACCGTCATGTTAGTTGCGATTGACTTTGGAATAAAAGAACTCAAATTACCCGACCAGCAACTGATCATTACTGCAGTGATTATTCAAATAGTGGCTATTATAGGCGCCCTTGGAATGTCAAAATTATCTTCCAGATTTGGCAATTTTAATATTTTGATTTTCACCGTTTTGCTCTGGATTGGAGTTTGCATTTCAGGCTACTTCATTACTACTGAAACTCATTTTTATATCATCGCATCTCTTGTTGGATTAGTGATGGGTGGAATACAATCCCTTAGTAGATCCACGTATAGCAAACTAATGCCTGAAACAAAAGATACTGCTTCCTTTTTTAGCTTTTATGATGTTACAGAAAAGCTAGCCATCGTTATAGGCTTATTCACTTTTGGATTCATTGAAGGCATTAGTAGTATTCGGAATTCAATTTTGTCCTTGGTTATATTTTTTGTCATCGGTTTTGCCATGCTATTATCGACAGTTATGAAAGAAAAGTCACTGCAACAAAAATCGAATTAAATGAATTTGTATGCTATCCATTTAGGGAATTTCAAATTAGATGGCGGAGCCATGTTTGGAGTTGTCCCTAAAAGTATTTGGAATAAACTAAACCCTGCCGATGAAAATAATATGTGTAGTTGGGCCTTGAGATCTTTGTTGATTGAAGAAGACAATCGACTTATCTTAATCGATACTGGCATAGGGGATAAACAAGATGCCAAATTTTTTGGACACTACTTTCTGCATGGTAATGATACAATAGACAGCTCCCTCGCAAAATATGGATTTACAAAAGATGATATCACAGATGTAGTATTAACCCATCTTCACTTTGATCATTGTGGTGGAAGTATTATCAGAGAAGACAATCAACTAGTGCCCGCTTTTAAAAATGCTACTTACTGGAGTAATGAAAAGCATTGGCATTGGGCTACCCACCCGAATGACAGAGAAAAAGCAAGTTTTTTGAAAGAAAATATTTTGCCCATTAAGGAAAGTGGTCGATTAAAAATGGTGGATTTATCCAATTTACCCAATGAAGATAATTTACAATCCATTACTATACTACCTTCTGGTATTATACAAAATTTATCCTTTATTGTAGTGAATGGCCATACCGCTGCAATGATGTTACCAGTAATTAAATGGAAGGGAAAATCGATTGTATTTATGGCAGACCTATTGCCTTCAGGTGCTCATATACCCTTACCATTTGTAATGGCCTACGACATGTTTCCATTAGTCACCTTACAAGAGAAAAAAATATTTTTAGAGTGGGCACTTAAAAATGATCATATTTTATTTTTTCAACATGACCCAGAAAATGAATGTTGCAAGTTGGAATTAACGGAAAAAGGAATTAGACCAAAAGAATATTTTAAATTGAATACTTTACAATAGCACTTTAAATAGCTACCTGAAATTCAACAAAGAGGTCAGTGGATAACGAAGATTTTTATACCCATACATATCTACTTTTACATTTCCCACAACGATCGGACTCTCTACTCTCAATATCAAATGGTTAGGATCGTCACTTACCCAAGCAATCATTTTTTCACCGCCTTGAAACATGGTTCCCTTTATTAGCAACGGCTTAAATTTGATAGCCCTAAACTTACCATAACGAGTTTTGATAATTTCTTTTCCAAGGTATCTAATATATAAATGATAGACCTCATCATCTAAAAACATGTCAAATGGAATTTTGTCACCAGCTTTATACTGATCAAAATTTATATTGCGCGCATAATAAATGGAACTAACAACATCTTGAATACAATTGGGCGTCTTAAACACTCCATTAGTGCTAACGGCAGTTCCAGCAGTATGATTAAATGTTACATTATTATATATTTTATAGCCTCCTTCGTCTACATTTCGGATAAACTTCACTGGAAATAAATTAGCCGTGTCTATATACGTTTCATAGCGATCTCTTACTTTAAAAAAATTGTCAAAAAAGGAATAGGACTTTCCCTCGCCCACACAATGATAAACTGTTTTGCCATTAAATCTTTCTAAACTTGAAGTAAAAGTTGCCTCACCTGCTCCAATATAGATCCCCATTGAATTATAAAAAACCTTCATCGTAATTACTTCTCCTTCCTTAAACGCTGTATTCTTTATGCCACAAAAGATATTAGCTGGAGCTTTGGTTTGCTGAGTAAATGCTGAAAAAATTACCAGCATTATTAGAAATTTTAAAAGTAGCCTCATCTTTCCTTTACAATTTTAATATTTATCATTAATAGACCTCCTATAATAGCAGGCACCACTACATTGATTAACCAAATACACAGAGAAGCTGCCCCAATCCCTAATTCATTACTAGTGTATATTTTAAAAATAACCCATGCTGCAGTTAATCTTATAGGCAACTCAACTATACCTAAAGAAGGAATAATTGCCATAGCCATATAAAAGATAGTTAATAACCAAAAACAAAGCCAACCTGCTAGTTCTACTTGCATCACTTGCAACAATAAAACATATTGCAAAATAAATACAATATAACGGACAAAAGATAAAAATAAAATTTTAAATAGAAGCTGAAAACTGAATTCATTTAATACGCTAATATGTCTAACCGTCTTATGTAAAAAAGGAATTCGCTCAATGATACTAACTATCCAAGTCAAACGAAAATAAAGCAAGAAAAAGACCAAGGCTAAAACAACAGACAAAAATAATAAGGTACCTCTTAGCCATTCGGGCAAAAAATTTAATACCCTGTTATCAAAATAATTAACAATACATAACCCTAAACAACCCATTAACAAAGTAATTAGTAGCTGGCTAAAGCTTCCCACCAAACTCAAAGAAATTGCCTTTAGTCGATGGTCTGATTGTACATATAGCACTCTACCCCCAAATTCACCAACCCTATTGGGCGTAAGCAGGGTAACCGCACAACCTGAAAGTACAGATTTCACTGCCTCGGTAAATGAAAATGATTGAAGTTGTTGTACAAGCAATTGCCATTTCAAAGACTCAATCAACCAGTTAACAAAAACTAGTAGGATGGCTATCCAAAATTTCCAGCTATTCCACTCACTACTTATTTGCCCCCATTGATTGAAAAAATCTGTCTGATGGCTAATTTGCCTATACAGACTTCCCATTAATAATAAGAACAACACAGGCCCAAAAAAGTAGTTGATAAATATTTTAGCTTTCTTATTCAATAGGTTTTCATTTGTTTTGGGTACAGGGACAAAGGTAGAAAAGAGAAACTTATGTTTCATTATTTTTACTGAAGCAAAATACAAAATAGAATAAGCCTATTTAATCACTGAATTAAGTGATTTAGATGCGTATAATTAATACCTTTAGCTTAATAATATTTATTTATTCAACTAATCCGATAAGATTTAACTCGCAGTAAAGAATTATTTTTAATATCCAGTTTATCAACTAACGAATAATTGATTGAAAAAAAATTCAAAAATAATTTTAGGAATCGACCCAGGTACTGTTGTGATGGGCTATGGCCTCATTGAAATAAGTGGAAGTACTATCAAGCTAATTGAAATGAATATTTTAAAACCTGGCAAGCTAGATGATCCTTATAAAAAATTGGAACTCATTTACAATACGGTAAGTGATTTAATCAGTCAATTTAAACCAGCTGTTTTTGCGATTGAAGCCCCTTTTTTTGGAAAAAATGTTCAGAGCATGTTAAAGCTTGGTCGTGCTCAAGGGGTAGCTATTGCAGCGGCTATGCGTCATGGTTTAGAAGTAACTGAGTATGCACCAAAAAAAATAAAACAATCCATTACGGGCAATGGAAATGCTAGCAAGGAGCAAGTGCTAAAAATGCTGCAACGCTTATTAAATTTCAAAGATGACCCTACCTATTTCGATGCATCTGATGCACTCGCAGTAGCTGTTTGTCATTATTTTCAAGAAAACTCAGTCCTTTCCAAATCAGGAAGTAAAGTAAATGGGTGGGAAGATTTTTTAAAAAATAATCC
>CANCRO010000049.1 GCA_947380605.1 Chitinophagaceae bacterium | reverse complement strand
TACAATTCATGTCGGTAAAGCACATTGGGCATCAATGGGCACTCCTGGTGCCAATCCTTATAACATGGGTTTTATGGTGAATGTTTCTGGACATGCAGCTGGCCATCCGCAGAGTTATTATGGGAAGGATAATTATGGCAATATCCCTGTTAAATCTACTGCTCAAGCTGTTCCTGATCTAGAAGAATATTTTGGAACAGATACTTTTTTAACGGAAGCCTTAACATTAGAAGCTATCAAAGCATTGAATGCTCCTATTCAAAATAAAAGCCCATTTTATTTAAATATGGCCCATTATGCAATCCATACGCCTATTATGGCGGATCCTCGTTTTATTAAAAAATACTTGGAAAAGGGAATGGATAGTACAGAGGCAAAATATGCTTCTCTAATTGAGGGGATGGATAAAAGCTTAGGTGATATTATGAACTACTTAAAAGAAAAAAAAGTGGATCACAATACAATTATTATTTTCATGAGTGATAATGGAGGGTTGAGTATATCTCCACTTAGAGGAGGTAAAGAACATACTCAAAATCTACCGCTTAAGGCAGGAAAGGGTTCTGTATATGAAGGGGGTATTCGTGAACCGATGATTGTAAAGTGGCCGGGTGTTGTTCGAGAAAATTCAACCGCTAATCAATACGTAATGATAGAAGATTTTTTTCCTACTATTTTACAAATGGCTGGAATTAAAAAATATAAATTACCTCAATCAATAGATGGTAAAAGTCTTCTTCCCATTTTAACAAATACATCTTTTTCTGATTCTAGTAGATCATTGATTTGGCATTATCCTAATAAATGGATTGATAAGGATGGACCTGGTATAAATTATTATAGCGCTATTAGAAAAGGAAACTGGAAAATGATTTACAGTATGCGGACAGGTAAGAAAGAATTGTATAACCTATCGGTTGATATTGGAGAAAATAATGATCTTTCAGCGCAGAATACCGTTAAACTGAGGGAATTATCTACTTTGCTTTCTACTCAATTACGTCAATGGAAAGCTCCAATGCCTCGATTAAAAAAAACAGGCCAGTCAATCCCTTTTCCAGATGAACTTTGATGGAATGATATTGTATGACAAATACATATGGAATTATTGAATAAATTGAGCTTTGATTAGTAAGTAAAGATTACGTAAAGTATATTTTCTGCTTGATTGAAAATTCTGAAACCAATAAAAAGGTATACATGAAAAAGTATTCGGTATTTTTATTTTTTATATTATTGTTTGCTCTATTTTCTTGTAATGAAATGAGTAATTCATCAAAACAAACAACAATGGCAGTTGATTCACAACAAGAATTTTTAAAAGGAACTTTTGGATACGACCTTAATTTTCTAAAAAAGTATCATAAAGATTTAGTGTTATTGGAAGAGGAAGGAACGGGCGCTAAGGTGATTGTTCTTCCTGCTTACCAAGGTAGAGTAATGACAAGCAGTGCTCAAGGAAATGAAGGGATAAGTTTTGGTTGGGTCAATCATGAATTTATAGCCGCAGAAAAAGCCGTAGAACATTTTAATGTTTTCGGAGGCGAAGAACGTTTTTGGATGGGACCTGAAGGTGGACAGTTTTCAATTTATTTTAAAAAAGGAGTTGAGTTTACATTTGATCATTGGTATGTGCCCAAAGAAATAGATACGGAACCCTTTAACCTGGTATCGTCATCAAAATCGGCTGTTTCTTTTGAAAAAGAAATGCATCTTGAAAATTATTCAGGTAATCAATTCGACCTTAAAGTAAATCGATCAATTAGTCTTTTAAATAAAGCTGCCATTGAAACGGCCATCGGCATTGCAGTTCCTGAAGGAGTTCAAGCAGTTGCATTTGAGTCTAATAACTCTATTACTAATTTAGGTAAAAATGCCTGGGATAAAAAGACTGGCATGCTTTCTATTTGGGTGTTGAGTATGCTCAATGCAACCGAGCAAACAACCATTGCAGTTCCCTATCAACAAGGCGATGTTGCTAAGTTAGGCAAAGTAGTTACCGATGATTATTTTGGTAAAGTGCCCTCAGAAAGGTTGCAAGTTAATGATGGGATTATACTTTTTAAAGCAGATGCCAAATGTAGAAGTAAAATAGGATTATCACCTTCTAGGGCTCTTCCTTTGGTAGCAAGTTACGATTCAAAAAATAAGGTATTAACTATTGCTCAATTTACTTTACCTAAAGGGGCAAATGAGTATGTTAATTCTCTATGGGAAATTCAAAATGATCCGTTTTCTGGTGATGCAGTTAATGCCTATAATGACGGTCCAATAGAGGGTAAACAAATGGGACAATTTTATGAATTGGAAAGTTCATCACCCGCTGCATCTTTGGGTGCAGGTGAATCAATTCATCATCTTCATCGGACGATACATTTAAAAGGGGATAAAATAAATTTAGATAAAATAGCCTTCAAATTATTAGGAATAGGAGTAGATGCTATTCATTGATAAAATAATGTTTCATTTAATCGGATTATGAAAAATATTTCCTCCTTACTATTCGCTCTATTATTTTTTCTTGTTTTAAATGCACAAGAAATTCGTAATGAAAGGTTGTTGGCCTCCGAAGACTTTAATTATTTGAAAGGCCTTACTAAAGCGGTGATGGATAGTGCTAGAATTTATCCTGGTCAAATAATTTCTAATGATTTTGGCCCCAATACTACCGGTATCACTTTAATTCGTCCAGGTGGAAGAGGAACTTATCCTGCTTTTTGGATAAGAGATTATGCGATGTCTATTGAAACAGGTTTTGTATCAACTGAAGAACAAAAGCAAATGCTTTTATTGACGGCTGCTACCCAGTGTGATCAAACCTGGATTTCTGCTTCAGGAAGTATGATTCCTGTAGGTGCCATACCAGATCATATTAGAATAGATGATAGTAAACCCATTTTTTTTCCTGGAACATACAACTATTCAAATCAGGGTGGAAAGACTTGGGGTATGACGCCGCCTTATTGCGATCAATATTATTTTATTCATATGGCCTATCAATATATTGTAGGCTCTAATGCCCCCGATTTTTTATTAAAAGAAATCAATGGAACAAGATTGATTGAACGATTGGAGATGGCTTACAAAGTGCCTCCTACTAAGTTGGAAGGTGTTTTAGTAAATACTACCGATGATTTTAGAGGAATTGATTTTGGATTCAGAGATGTGATCAATATTACTGGCGAACTTTGTTTTCCTTCCTTACTAAAATATAAAGCCTCACTTGAACTAGCTGAATTATTTAATCGCCTTCGCAAAAATGATAAAGCCAAATTTTATCAAAATATTGCAGCGAAATTAAAGCAACAGATACCTGCTGTATTTGCAGATGCTCGCGGAATGTTACTTGCGTCTACTGGTAAGGGTAAGCAGGCAGATGTATGGAGTACATCTTTAGCGGTTTATTTAGGTATACTCGAAGGAGATCAACAAAAAAAATCTTGTCAATTTCTTCGAGAGGCATACCAGAAGGGTAGTTTAGCTAGTAAAGGAAATATAAGACATATTCTCACTACGGATGATTTTAGTAGTTCAACAGCTTGGGAATTTAGTTTAGCTCAAAAAAATTCATATCAAAACGGTGCCTATTGGGGAACCTCCACTGGATGGGTTTGCTATGCTATTGCTAAAGTGGATATTGCTGCAGCCAAGCAATTAGCCAAAGAATATATCGATGATTTGCGCGCGGGTGATTATAGAAAGGGGGCAGAATTTGGCGCACCATGGGAATGTTATAATTCAGATAAACCTCAAAATGCAGTCTATCTCGCTACGGTTAGCTGCCCATTGATCGTATTTAAAAATAATTAATCTGAAGCGGTTTAGGTCTTTCCTCCCTTTTTATTAACATTCGGCTTATTTTTTTTTCTACCTCATGATTATAGCTTAGTTTAACGTTTTAGTTGAACGTTAAACCTATGTTTTTCTAATTTATTAGAATCTCTTTTAAACGATTGAAATGCTAGTATCTCCTTCCTTGTTGTATCAACATTGTTATAGTAAATATGCTATTGCAGCCGTAAATGTATTTACTATGGAGCAGGTGCATGGTTTATTCGCTGCAGCTCAAAAAGCGCAGGCTCCAATCATTGTGCAATTAACTCCTGCAGCCCGCAATTATGCTACACCCAAAATGTTGCTATCGATGATCAATGCTGCTGCACAAATTTATCCTGAAGTAGTTTATGCTATTCATTTAGATCATGGCACTGAACCCCATGCATTTGATGCAATTGAAAATGGGTATACCTCTGTAATGATTGACGCTTCTCATGATCCATTTGAAACAAATATTTCTAGAACAAAGTTGGTAGTAGAAAAAGCGCATGCTAAAGGTGTAGTAGTAGAAGCTGAATTGGGTGTGCTTAGTGGAGTAGAAGATGATATGAGTATTGACGATAAAGATGCCTTGTATACTAATCCTCAACAAGCAAAAGAATTCGTAGAGCGATCGGGTTGCGATAGTTTGGCTATCGCAGTAGGCACTAGTCACGGTGCCTATAAATTTAGTGGAGGTCAGGGTTTGCACTTTCATATTTTGGCAGCGATTCAACAAGCATTACCCCTTTACCCTTTAGTATTACATGGAAGTTCTTCAGTCGATAAAAATGAAGTGGCTTTAATTAATCAATACGGTGGAAACTTACAGCAAGATGCTGCTGGCGTTAAGGATAGTGAATTGCAGCAATCTATTTCTTTTGGTATCTGCAAAGTAAACATAGCTACTGATCTTCGTTTATTATGGACTAGAGTGCATAGAGAATTTTTTGCTACCTCACCTGAACTTTTTGATCCAGTATTGCCAGGAAAAAAATATATGGAAGCCTATCAAAATTTTATGTGTAAACGATTTGATATTTTAGGAGCATCTGGAAAATCTTTAGATTTTAAATTATAAACTATGATTCAAAGTAAAAAATATCCGTTAGTTAGAGAGTCGATTAAGGGCTTTGGCGTTTACCATCGAATTCTTGCAAAAGATGCAGGATGGGAACATCTTAATATGGAAGCAAGATTAATGAAAGCGGGTGAAATATATTCAGGTGATACGGGAGAAAATGAGTTTGCAATTATTTTATTAAGCGGTAATTATTCTGTAGTTACTGACAAGGGTAGTTGGGAAACTGTCAATGGAAGAAAGAGTGTATTTAATGGTATTGCGCACACTTTGTATTTACCGCGTCATAGTTCTTTTACGCTTACTGCAGTAAGCGAGGTATTAGATATTGCTACCTGTTGGGTTGCGAGTGATACCGATTTTCCAGCGAGATTTAAAACACCAGAAGAAGCAGCGATCGAAATACGTGGTGGGGATAGTGCTACAAGGCAAATTAATAGTTTAATTGAACCAGGATTTAATTGTCAAAAAATTGTAGCAGTCGAAGTGTATACTCCTGCTGGTAATTGGAGTTCATTTCCTGCTCATAAACATGATGAACGCAAAGTTGCTGCCGATGGAAAAGTTTTGGAAGCTTGCTTAGAAGAAATTTATTTTTATAAAATAGAAAAACCAGAAGGCTATGCCATTCAGCAGGTGTATACGGATGACAGAAGTTTAGATGAAATAATGAAAGTAAAAACAAATGATGCAGTTTTAGTGCCTAAGGGCTATCATCCAGTGGCTGCAGAACATGGATACAATTGTTATTACCTCAATTTTCTTGCAGGAAGTGATCAGTCTTTAGCTAATACCACTGATCCAGATCATGAATGGCTTTTTAATTCTTGGAAAGGAAAAGATCCACGAATTCCAATGGTAACTGCCGATATGAATAATCATCATCCTCTAAATAATCTTTAAATAAAAATTGTTATGGATATTATCACCATGGGTCGCTCTTCAATTGATCTTTACTCTCAAGATATTGGAGAAGATTTTGTGAACATTAAAGGATTTAATGCCTTTGTTGGAGGGTCACCTCTCAATATTGCTGTGGGAGCTCAAAGGCTTGGATTAAAAACTACTTTATTAACTGCAGTAGGAAAAGATAAGCCAGGAGATTTCTTACTTAATTTTTTAAAAAAAGAAAAGGTAAATACTGAATTTATTCCTCAAATCGAAGGGGCTAGAACAAGTGCAGTATTATTGGGTATTGAACCACCCGATAGATTTCCTTTAGTTTATTATCGTGATAATGCTGCAGATTCTCAGATGACAATAGATCATGTGAAAGCAGCCGGAATTAAAAATTTTAAATTACTAGAAATATCTGGTACTGCACTAAATATTGAGCCTTCGCGGAGTGCTGTTTTTTATGCAGTGGAACAAGCTGCTGAAAATGGGGTACAAGTTTTATTGGATATAGATTTTCGTGCTGATCAATGGAAGGATATTCGTTCATTTGGATTAATGGTTAGAGCTATATTGCCTAAGGTGGATATAGCGCTAGGTACAGAAGAAGAAATTCTTGCCGCTACTTTAAAAGATGCCTCGCAGGTATCTATTGCACATCAACAAATTTCTGCACCAGAGATAAAAGGTAATTTGGATGATGCCATTAAAAAAATTCTAGCTACTGGTGTCAAAGTGTTGATTGTGAAAAAAGGTTCTAAGGGAGCTACTATTTATACAAAGAATACTGAACCCAAGGATGTGCCTGGTTTTCCTGTTGAAATCCTAAATGTATTAGGAGCAGGGGATGCATTTGCAAGTGGTTTTATATTTGGTCATTTACAAGGATGGGATTTATATAAATCTTGTAGAATGGGAAATGCATCGGGAGCTTGGGTAGTTCAAAAACCTGGTTGCGCTAATGATATGCCAACCTACGCTGAAGCGATGAATTTAATTGAATCAAGAGGTGGGTTTTAATATTTAACAATCATTTTATTATTAGTACTTCTAAATCATAAATTATATGGCAACTAAAACAAAACGATATACAGCTGCGCAAGCAACTATACTTTTTTTGCAAAATCAATATGTAGAAAGAGATGGGCAGGTACAACCATTTTTTGGAGGATGTATCGGTATTTTTGGACATGGAAATGTAGCAGGGATTGGTCAGGCATTGCTTCAGTATACCTCCTTTAAATATTATCAAAGTAGAAATGAGCAGGCGATGGTTCATACCGCTATTGCCTATGCGAAAACAAAAAATAGATTGGGGGCAATGGTCTGCACTTCTTCTATTGGGCCGGGTGCTACCAATATGATTACGGGTGCTGCTACGGCTACGATTAATCGAATTCCTGTATTACTATTGCCAGGCGATATTTTTTCGACAAGGCAGGTGGCTCCGGTGTTACAGCAATTAGAAAGTAATTCGTCACAAGATATTTCTGTAAATGATTGTTTTAAGCCAGTATCAAAATATTGGGATAGAATTAATCGTCCAGAGCAGTTAATTACTTCTTTACCCGAAGCAATGCGCGTATTAACTTCTCCAGTAGAAACGGGTGCAGTTACTATTTCTTTTCCTCAGGATGTGCAAGCTGAAGCCTTTGATTTTCCTGCTAGTTTTTTTGAAAAAAGAATATGGCAGGTTCAGCGTACTCGTCCTGATAAGTCTGCCTTGCAAAAAGCCGTAGAAATAATTAAGAAAGCTAAACAGCCATTGATCATTGCAGGTGGTGGAGTTATTTATAGTGGGGCTACTGCTGAATTAAAAAAATTAGTAAACGCTACAGGTATTCCTGTTGCAGAAACATTTGCTGGAAAGGGTAGTCTTCGATATGATGAGCCTCAAAACCTTGGTGCAGCTGGAGTTACCGGTACACCTGGAGCAATCGCTGTTGCAGCTACTGCCGATGTGGTGATTGGAATAGGAACGAGATACAGCGATTTTACAACTATTTCAGAAGCAGCTTTTCAAAACAAATCAGTTCAATTTATCAATATAAATGTGGCTGAGTTTGACGCCTTCAAACATTCGGCAATCGCTCTGGTGGGTGATGCAAAGGAGATTGTGAGCGATTTAATTTCTTTATTGAAAAATTATAAAGTACCGGCAGCTTTTGGTAATCAAGTGGTAAAATATAATAAACAGTGGGATAAAAAAGTTTCGGAAGTATATGCTAAAAATCATGGACTTCCTATTAGTCAAGGAGAAGTGATAGGTGCGGTGAATACTGCTAGTGCTGCCAATGACATGGTACTTTGCGCTGCAGGTAGTTTGCCTGGGGATCTTCATAAACTATGGAGAACTCGAAATCCAAAAGGTTTTCATTTAGAATACGGCTTCTCTTGTATGGGCTATGAAATTGCCGGCGGTTTAGGCGCTAAGATGGCTGACCCATCTAGGGAAGTATATGTAATGGTAGGTGATGCGAGTTACCTGATGATGTCTCAAGAAATTATTACTGCTATTCAGGAAAATATTAAGCTGACGATTATTTTGATCAACAATAATGGATATGCAAGTATTGGCGGATTATCTGCATCGCTAGGAACAGATGGTTTTGGTACTAGATATCTGTATCGCAATGAAAAAACTGGTCAACTAGATGGTAAATACCTTCCGGTTGATTTGGCTGCTAATGCAGCAAGTATGGGTGCTACGGTAATAAAAGCAACTACTACTGCTTCATTAAAAGCTGCATTAGAAGAGGCTAAAAAAATAAAAAACACTACGGTCATTTATGTAGAAACTGATCGTGAAGAAAGAGTAGGTGGCTATGCTTGGTGGGAGGTTCCGGTGGCTCAAATTTCAACTAGTAAAAAAGTTAAAAAAGCGCATGACCAATTAGTTAAAAATAAATCAACTCAAAAATATTATTAATCAATAACAATTTTTAATTCATTAAACTTATCATCCATTTTTTTAAATAATTAATTATGAATCTATTACAGAATTACATTAATGGTGCTTGGGTAAATAGTAGCGGATCTGAATCTATTAATGTAGTTAACCCTGCAACGCAGGAAGTACTCGCTAAAGTGCCTTATGGAAATGAAACGCAAAAAGATGTTGCTAATGCAGTAGTAGCTGCACAGGCTGCCTACTTAGAATGGAAAAATGTGCCGGTCTTAAAAAGAATTCAACCACTGTTTAAATTAAAGCAATTACTAGAAGAAAACAGAGATGAGATTGCTAGATTAATTACATTGGAATGTGGTAAAACATTAGCAGAGTCAAGTGGAGAATTACAAAGAGCTATTGAAAATGTAGAGGTTGCTTGTGGTGCACCTATGCTAATGCAAAGTGAATTTTTGGAAAATGTTGCAACAGGGATTGATGAATTTATGATTCGTCAACCATTGGGCGTTACTGCTTGTATCGCTCCTTTCAATTTTCCTGCAATGATTAGTTTCTGGTTTTTGCCCTATGCTATTGCAACAGGAAATAGTATGATCATCAAACCGTCAGAAAAGGTTCCTTTGACGATGATGAAAATTTTTGAATTATTGCACCAATTAGATTTACCTAAAGGGGTAATCAATATGGTACATGGTGGTAAAGCTAGTGTTGATGAGTTACTAGAAAATCCTTTGGTAAAATCTATCAGTTTTGTAGGAAGTACTGCTGTAGCAAAATACATTTATGCAAAAGGTACCGCTAATGGTAAAAGAGTGCAAGCGCAAGGTGGAGCAAAAAATCCTGTGGTGGTTTTGCCGGATGCTGATATTGAAATGACATCACAAATTATTACTGACAGTGTGTTTGGTTGTGCTGGACAAAGATGTTTAGCTGCTTCCGTTGTTATTACTGTAGAAGAAAATAGTAAAATTAAAGAGTCATTGTATGAAGCTGCTAAGTCAAGGACAGTGGGATATGGTTTGAATTCAGGTATTGAAATGGGACCAGTTATTAGTAATGATAGTAAAGTGAGAATTGAATCGCTCATTGATCAAGGAGTGGCAGAAGGTGGTTCATTATTGTTGGATGGAAGAAATAAAAAAGTCGGTGGTTTTGAATCTGGAAATTTTGTTAGTCCTACTATTATTGAAAATCTTTCTTTGACTGGCGACTTGATTAAAACAGAAATCTTTGGCCCCGTGATGAGTTTGTTGCACATGAAAACGGTGGAAGATGCGATAGCTTTTATTAATCAAAATAGATATGGCAATATGGCCTGTTTATTTACTAATAGCGGCAGTAGTGCAAGAAAATTTCGGAGTGAAGCGATGGCGGGTAATATAGGCATCAATATTGGTATCGCCGCTCCAATGGCTCAGTTTCCTTTTAGTGGTTGGAACGAAAGTTTCTTCGGTGATTTACATGGTCAGGGAAAACATGCTATTGAATTCTTCACTCAAACAAAAGTAGTAGTAGAACGTTGGCCTAAAGAATGGACACGTAAATTTTAATTATTTTAATCCTTAGGAATCAACTTGGAATTCAGTTTAATAGAATAGTATCAATAAAAAATGAATTTATGAATCATAAAAAAATAAAAATAGCTAATGCCCCTTGTAGTTGGGGAGTTTTAGAATTTGAACTAGAAGGTAAATCATTAGGTTACGAACAGGTGTTAAATGAAATTGCTGAGACAGGCTATGAAGGAACTGAGTTAGGTGATTGGGATTTTATGCCTACCGATCCAAAGCGGTTACATGAAGAAGTAAGTAAAAGAAATTTGGATATGCTGGGTGCTTTTGTTCCCGTTGCTTTACTCAATGAGTCGGCTCATGCTGAGGGTATTGAAAGAGCCTTAAAAACTGCTGGTCTAATGTATAATGCAGGATATACAAATGCTTTTATAGTGTTGGCAGATGACAATGGAACTGTTGCTGTTCGAACTAATAATGCAGGTAGAATTACAAAAGAACATTTATTAACTGACGAGCAATATAAAATAATTGCAAAAGGAGCCGATGCGTTGGCTGCTGCAGTTAAAGAAAAATATGGTATGCGTACTGTTTTTCATCACCATGGAGGCGGCTATGTGGAAACTCCTGAAGAGATTGATAAACTTTTGGAAAATACGAATCCAAATTTGCTGGGTCTTTGTTTTGATACCGGTCACTACCGTCTAGGTGGAGGAGTGAATCCTTTGGCAGCATTGGAAAAATATTATGATCGGGTATGGCATGTTCACTTTAAAGATTTTAATTCAGCTGTTGCTACTCAAGCAGGTAGTAATCATTGGGATTATTTTGGTTCAGTTAGTAATGGTGTTTTCTGCGAATTAGGAAAAGGTGATGTGCCATTTGGAGCCATCAAAACATTTCTTGAATCCAAAAATTATGATGGATGGATTGTAGTGGAGCAAGATGTATTGCCAGGAATGGGCGAACCTAAAATTTGTGCACAGCATAATAGGGATTTCCTAAAAAGTATTGGGTTATAAAATAAATTATTTAATCATCTCTTATCCAAAAAAATAAAATCAAGTTCATGAAAAAAGTAAATATTGCAATTTTTGGTGTGGGCCGTATTGGAAAAATTCACCTTAAAAATCTACTTCGATTCCCGGGAGTAAGTGTAGTAGCGGTAGCTGATACTCATTATCCTGCAGAAGAATTTAAAAAAGAGTTTAAAGATGTTTTTTTCTCTTCTAATCCAGATGAAGTATTGGCTATGCCTGAAGTAGAAGCAGTTTTAATTTGTACTCCTACCAGTTCTCATGCACCCATGATAGAGTTGGCGCTTAAATCTGGTAAACATATTTTTTGTGAAAAGCCAGTGGATCTTTCATTAGAAAGAACCAAAGCATTGGTTGATATGGCTAATCAATCTAGTGCTAAGTTAATGCTAGGTTTTAATAGACGTTTTGATCCAGATTTTTTACAAGCTCGCAGAAGTATTCAAGCTGGTCGTATTGGAGATATTCAAATAATCAAAATCACTAGTCGTGACCCAGGATTACCTCCATTAGATTACATTAAAAACTCTGGAGGATTATTTATGGATATGGCTATTCATGATTTTGATATGGCTCGATACATGATGGGAAAAGAGGTGAAGGAAGTTTATTCTAGAGGACTAGTTTTAGTGGATAAGCAGGTGGGCGAAGTGGGAGATGTAGATACGGCATTAACTACTTTAATATTTGAAGATGACACCTATGCGGTGATAGATAATAGTCGTAAGGCAATTTATGGTTATGATCAACGCTTAGAAGTATTTGGAAATAAAGGAATGATTCAGGTTGATAATAATCAACACAACCGTAATGTAATTTCTGATGCCGATGGGATTCATCATTCATTACCATTAGATTTTTTTATGGATCGCTATGCGGCATCTTATTTGAATGAAATTCAATTTTTTATTGATGCATTGAGTAAGAATGAACCGATTCCTGTTAGTGGAAACGATGGCTTGAAAGCGACTATAATCGCAGTTGCTGCTAAAAAATCTGTACTCGAAGGAAGGCCTGTGGCTATTAGTGAAATTACAGCTGGTTTGTAAATTATTGATTCTTATTTTCCTATGACAAAAAAAGTATCCTTAAAAGATATTGCTGAAAAGGCAGGTGTTTCTGTTACCACCGTATCGATTGTACTCAATGGTAGAGCTAAGGATATGAAGATTAGTGAGGCAATGGCAAGAAAAATTCTTGCATTAGGTGAAAAAATGAATTATCGCCCTAATCATTTTGCTAAAGGTTTACGAACTGGCAAGACTAATACCATTGGTTTAATTGTAGACGATATCTCCAACTATTTTTTCGGCCACTTAGCTAATATTGTAGAGGAAGAAGCAGACAAATTGGGGTATACCGTTATGTTTTGTAGTAGTGAGAATAATGAAGGGAAATCTCGTCATATCTTAAACATGCTGGTAGATAAACATATGGATGGATACATCATTGCACCTACCAAAGCGATGCTCCCTGAATTAGAAAAATTAGTAAAAGAAAAAAAACCAGCCGTTTTAATCGATCGTTATTATCAACAGTTAGATTCATCTTATGTGACCATCGATAATGTTAACGGAAGTTTAGAGGCGGTAAATTATCTAGCTAAAAAGGGATATCGAAGAATAGCTTTGGTTACCAATCTTACTGATCAGTTACAAATGATTCAGCGAATGGAAGGCTATCAACAAGGTCTGAAAAAAAATCATCTTCAACTAGATCATCAAATAATAAAAGAAATACCTTTTGGATTGACGGATGAAAAAGTAGTTAAAGAAATAAAAGATTTTGTAGTGTTAAATAAAAATAAATTCGATGCTATTTTTTTTACCTCCAATAATCTTGGAGTAGCTGGACTAGAAGCATTGAGAAGTATCGGAAAAAGAATTCCTGATGATATTTCAGTAATTTGTTTTGATGACAATGATCTTTTTAGATTAGGTATGCCAGGTATTTCTGTAGTTTCCCAACCAATAAAGGATATAGCAAAAAAAGCGGTTGAAATTTTGATAAAGCAAATCAATCAACGTTCAACAACCGTTGAGCATATTGTATTAAAAACGGTGATGATTGAAAGAGAATCTGTAAAATAGATTTTAGGTAATTGTATTTTTGGAATTGGGATTATTTAACTTTATAAATGAAAGCTTGCTTATATTAAAAACATTTGAATTATGTCAGTGATTCTCGGTGTAATTTTTCACTTTATTGGTGGCTTTGCCTCGGGAAGCTTTTATATGCCTTATAAAAAGGTGAAAGGTTGGAGTTGGGAAACCTTTTGGATTGTAGGTGGATTATTTTCTTGGTTAATAGCTCCTCCAGTAGCTGCCTGGCTTACTATTCCTGGTTTTGCTGACATTATTCGGAATTCAAGTGGAGCAGTTTTAAGTTCAACTTTTATGATGGGATTGTTGTGGGGTATTGGCGGACTTACTTATGGATTGGGTGTTCGTTATCTAGGTGTTTCATTAGGTAGTTCCATAATTCTAGGACTGTGTTCTGTATTTGGAGCAATTATTCCCTCTATTTATTATTATTATACACCCACTGAGGGCAAGGATACAATTGTAAATTTGCTTGCAACTTCTTGGGGTCAACTGGTATTATTGGGACTAGCAGTTTGTGTGATTGGAATTATTATTTGTGGTAAGGCTGGGACGATGAAGGATAAAGAATTGGGTGGATCTACAACTGATGCTTCTGGAAGTGAATTTAAAATAGGTATTGGTTTATTGGTTGCCATTGTATCGGGAGTATTGAGTGCTTGTTTTAGTTTTGGTATAGAAGCGGGTACATCTATGGGTATTGTAGCGAATGATGTTTGGAAGGCTGCAAATCCTGGACAGGGTGAATTTTTATATCGCAACAATGTAATCTTTGTAGTTATTCTTTGGGGTGGACTAACAACTAATTTTATCTGGTGCCTGATCTTAAATATTCGAAATAAAACATTAGGAGATTATACCGATTCGAAATCACCGTTGATAAAAAATTATCTGCTGTGTGCATTGGGCGGAACCACTTGGTTTTTGCAATTCTTTTTTTATGGTATGGGTGAAAGTAAAATGGGCAATGGCGCTAGTTCTTGGATCCTACATATGTCATTTATTATTTTAGTAGCCAATATGTGGGGTTTGGTTTTAAAAGAATGGAAAAGTGTCAGTAGAAAAACAACGCTAACCATCTTTCTAGGAATAGCTACCATAGTGCTTTCTATCTTGATAGTAGGATATGGTAATTCGTTAAAATGATTTTTTTAATAATTTAAAATACATAACAATGGATGTAAATGAATTTAAGCACGTGAGTTATTTGTGGGATAAAGCTAAGGCGGCTGAATTAGCAGGAGACGAAGTAGCGTTATTGATTTATCGCTCTAATTTATTAGGAGCTGATCTTAGGTTAACAAATTATGGTGGCGGTAATACATCTTGTAAGGCAATGGCTAAAGATCCACTAACAGGGGTTGAAAAGGAAGTGATGTGGGTGAAAGGTAGTGGAGGAGATATTGGCACACTCAAAAAGAATGGTCTGGCGGCATTGCATATGGATCGATTATTAAATTTAAAAAATATTTATAGAGGTATTGAGCATGAAGATGAAATGGTGGAGTTGTTCAATCATTGTATTTATGATTTGGCTTCTAAAGCTCCTTCTATTGATACCGCTTTACATGGATTTTTACCTTTTAAACATATTGATCATTTGCATCCAGATGCAGCTATCGCCATTGCTGCTGCAAAAGATGGAAAAAAAATTACGCAGGAATTATTTGAAGGAAAAATCGGTTGGGTAGGTTGGCAGAAGCCAGGCTTTGACCTTGGACTTCAATTAAAACAATGCTTAGATGAAAATCCAGGAATTAGAGGCATCATGCTCGGTTCACATGGCTTGTTCACATGGGGTGATACTGCTTATGAGAGTTATTTGAATACACTAGAGGTAGTTGAACGTTGTTCAATTTACTTAGAAAAAAATTATGGCAAAAAAGGTGAAATTTTTGGCGGAGCTAAAATACAATCTTTACCTAAAGAAAAAAGATTACAACAAGCTGCAGCCTTGGCTCCAGTGTTAAGAGGTTTTTGTTCTTCACAAACTAAAATGATTGGTCATTTTACTGATGATGATCGGGTGTTACAATTTATAAACTCAAATGATTTGGATAGACTAGCACCATTAGGGACTAGTTGCCCTGACCATTTCTTGCGGACAAAAATTAGTCCATTGGTATTGCCGTTAACCGCTAATGCTGATTTAACTGATGTTGCTGCTATAAAGGCAACGCTTTCACCTGCCTTTGAAGCGTATCGTAAAATGTATGCTGATTATTATGATGCTTGCAAACATCCGAATAGTCCTGCGATAAGAGATGCTAATCCAGTAGTGTTATTATATCCAGGTGTGGGCATGTTTACTTTTGCAAAGGATAAGCAAACAGCTAGGGTAGCCGCTGAATTTTATATCAATGCTATCAACGTAATGAAAGGTGCAGAAGCGGTTTCTGAATACACTTCATTACCTCGTCAAGAAGCTTTCAATATTGAATACTGGTTGTTAGAGGAGGCAAAACTTCAAAGGATGCCAAAGCCTAAATCTTTATCTGGTCGTATTGCGCTAATTACAGGAAGTGCCGGTGGTATTGGAAAGGCAATCGCTAAGAAGTTCGCAGCTGAAGGCGCTTGCGTAATCATCAATGATATTAATGAAGAAAGATTACAAACTGCTACGGCTGAATTTGTTCAACTATTCGGAAAAGATGCTGCTGCTGCAGTACAATTGGATGTAACCAATCTAGCCACTATTTCCAAAGCTATGGAAGGGGCAGCACTTGCTTTTGGTGGTGTAGATATTATTGTCAATAATGCTGGAATTAGTATTTCTAAAACAATAGCGGATCATGGCATTGAAGACTGGGATAAATTATACGATATTTTAGTGAAGGGTCAGTTCCTAGTTTCGCAGGCAGGCATTGCCGTTATGCGTAAACAAGATATTGGTGGTGATGTAATCAATATTGTTTCAAAAAATTCAGTAGTGGCTGGACCAAATAATGCAGGTTATGGCTCGGCGAAGGCTGCGCAGGCTCATTTGAGTAGATTGATGGCAGCAGAAGTAGGAGGAGATAAGATTAGGGTAAATTCAGTTAATCCAGATGCGGTGATTGCTGATTCAAATATATGGGCTGGAGGCTGGGCCGAAGGTCGTGCTAAAGCGTATGGAATTACTGTAGCTGAATTACCTGCCTATTATGCAAAGCGAACACTATTAAATGAAATGATACTTCCTGATGATATTGCCAACGCTTGTTTTGCTTTTGTTGGTGGTTTATTAAGTAAGTCTACTGGAAATACATTAAATGTAGATGGTGGTGTAGCAATGGCATTTATGAGATAGTACATTTAAAATATGACCGAAGAAAATAAATCCGTTGAAGAGTTGCCAGGAATAATTGTTACTCAAAAAAATAATTCCCATCGGCTTGCTTTTAAAATGAAGCTTCATAAAGGACAAGAAGCTGAATATAAAAAAAGGCATGATGAATTATGGCCCGAACTTCAGCTTTTATTAAAGGAAACCGGAGTGAGTGATTATTCCATTTTTCTAGATGAATCCACTGGTGATTTATTTGGCGTTTTAAAAGTGAAGGATCCTGTTTTAATGAATGCATTGCCTTTACATCCAGTAATGCAAAAGTGGTGGGCTTTTATGAAGGATATTATGGAATCTAATTCAGATAATTCTCCAGTTAGTATTCCATTAAAAGAAGTTTTTCATTTGGATTAAAATGCAATAGTAGCTATCCATAAATTATTTTAAGTATGTTATTGAGTAAGCAATTGATTGAGCAGAGTAATAATACTTTGCTTACTGCACATCAAAGAAAATTTGAATTGGCAGCAGCTGACATTAATAACATGAATACGATACTTCAAAAGTTAATTGACTTTCAAGTGGCCATTCCGAGTTGGGCATTGGGTACAGGAGGTACTAGATTTGGCCGTTTTAGTGGAGGTGGTGAACCGGGTACTCTCGAACAAAAAATTGAAGACATTGGTTTATTGCATGCCCTCAATCAGTCAAGTGGTGCTATTTCATTACATATTCCATGGGATATTCCTTCTGATGCGAATGCGATTAAAAAGCTTGCTGCTCATCATCATTTAAAATTTGATGCGGTTAATTCCAATACCTTCCAAGATCAGAAGGATCAATTACATAGTTATAAATTCGGGTCGCTACATCATGTTGATAAAGCGGTTCGAAGGCAGGCCATTGAGCATAATATAGAAGTAATAAAGCATGGCGTAGCATTAGGATCTAAATCCTTAACGGTATGGTTATCTGACGGTTCATGTTTTCCTGGACAACTTAATTTTAGAACCGCTTGGAAAAATACTTTTGAAAGTTTACAAGAAATTTATGCTGCATTACCTTCCGACTGGAAATTATTTTTAGAATATAAGGCTTATGAACCTAATTTTTATTCTACAACAGTAGGCGATTGGGGGCAATCACTTTTATATACGGCTAAATTAGGACCTAAAGCATTTACTTTAGTTGATCTTGGCCATCACTTACCGAATGCTAATATTGAACAGATTGTTTCTTTATTAATGATGGAAGATAAGCTGGCAGGGTTTCATTTTAATGACAGCAAATATGGCGATGATGATTTAACCGTTGGAAGTATTAACCCTTATCAGTTATTTTTAATTTTCAATGAATTAGTAGAAGGGATGGATGCTAAATCAATGAATCATGCGACTGATTTAGCCTGGATGATTGATGCGAGTCATAATGTAAAAGATCCATTGGAAGATTTATTACAATCTATAGAAGCGATTATGATTGCTTATGCTCAAGCATTGATAGTTGATACCAATGCATTGAAAGAAGCTCAATCGGTTAATGATGTAGTGAAAGCCCAGGAGATTTTGCAGGCAGCTTTTAGAACTGATGTTCGCCCTTTGGTGGCAGAGGCTAGAATGCAATCTGGAGGAGCCTTACAGCCAATTCAGTTATTTCGTTCTTTAAAAGTGAGGGAGCAATTGATTCAAGAGAGAGGAGTGGTTACGGTAGCTACAGGTTTGTAGTGTGAGTTTTAAAATCGAATGATTTTTTATAATAAATTACTTTTATTCTTTTAATTATTTAATTAGGAAAAAAATACCGATGGAGAGTATACCAGTAATAGCGATTTTTGATGTGGGCAAGACGAATAAAAAATTATTCCTATTTGATAGTCAATATAAAATCGTTTATGAAAAATCTGCAAAATTTCCTGAAACAGTAGATGAGGATGGAGACGAATGTGATAATTTGGAAAGTCTTCGAAATAATATTTTTGATTCTTTGATCGAAGTGATCGGTTTGAAGGAGTTTTCTATAAAAGCAATTAATTTCTCTTCTTATGGAGCTAGTTTAGTTTATATAGATGAAAATGGCAACTCACTTACTCCATTATATAACTATTTAAAAAAATATCCAGAAAAACTTCACAATCAATTTTATGACACTTACGGAGGTGTTCAAGCCTTCACGCATCAAAGCGCTTCTCCTGTTTTGGGCAGTTTAAATTCTGGCATGCAATTGTATCGCATCAAGTATGAAAGACCGGAACTATTTAAAAAAATTAAATATGCACTTCATTTGCCGCAATACCTCAGTTATTTAATTACAGGTGTTCCCTGCGCAGATATTACTAGTATTGGATGTCATACTAATTTGTGGGATTTTACCAAGATGCAGTATCATCATTGGGTTCATCAAGAATCTGTATTTGAAAAATTAGCGCCTATTTTACCTGGCAATGAAGTTTTGTCTGCAAGCTTTCAGGGAAATAAATATTCAGTAGGTATTGGACTTCATGATAGTTCTGCTGCATTGATTCCTTACTTAGTAAATTTTCATGAGCCATTCGTTTTAATTTCAACAGGTACCTGGTGTATTAGTTTAAATCCATTTAATCAAATACCCTTAACCGATGAAGAATTATCAAATGACTGCCTAAGTTTTATGACTTATGAAGGTAAAAAAGTAAAGGCATCTAGATTATTTGCGGGCTATGAACATGAACAGCAGGTGAATAGAATTGCTAATCATTTTAATCAAAGTGTTTTACGATATAGAGCTATTGAATTTGATCAAAATATAATTTTAAAGTTGCAGCAAAATTTTTCTCAGAACCAAGGGGTAATTGATTTAAAGGCTTCAGATTTTACGAAAAGAGATTTGGCTGCTTTTTCGAATGATATTGAAGCGTATCATCAATTGATTTTAGATATTATTGCTCAGCAATTTTTTTCAACGCAATTGATTTTAAAGGGTACTGATATAAAGAAAATTTTTGTAGACGGTGGTTTTAGTAAAAATGCAGTATATATGAATTTATTAGCATTGTTTTTTCCAAAAATTGAGGTCTATGCCGCTTCTATGGCTCAGGCAACTGCTGTAGGGACTGCTTTATCCATTCATTCTTTTTGGAATCAACAAGCTTTACCTAATGATTTAATAGAATTAAAATATTATCCAAACGCTCCTATTCAATAACTATGAACTCGA
>CANCRO010000048.1 GCA_947380605.1 Chitinophagaceae bacterium | reverse complement strand
GGAGGCGAAGAGTATGAGAAAAAAAGCAAGTCCAAGAAATATAAGATTAAGGCTAAAGCAATGAAAATTTACGCAGCCCGCCGGCTGAGGAGGCGTAGCGTATGAAATGAAAAGAGATAAAGAATAATAGAAAAATTAAACTCTTTCAAATTTACGCAGCCCGCCGGCTGTGGAAGCGTAGCGTATGAGAAAAAAAGAAATAACGAATAATGTCAATGGTCAATTACCCATTGACCATTGCCCCCAATCATTTACCTTTGTAATATCAACACAGCAAGTGAACCGTAAGAATGACCCGAAAACTACTTCTATCTATTTTAATAGTCTTTACCTACTCGATTGGCGCCTTCTCCCAATCAGTAGCCCTAGGATCTATTCGCTTAGAAGAATCTACTCGCGATTTTCAATTGCTCGGTAAAATACCTGCTGATTATTCTTTTAATAATCGACCCTTTCATGCTTCTAAATCAATACCCATCGATTCTATTTATCGTTGGATGGATAGCAGTTTTTTTGATCATCAAAAATTGCATCATCATATCGTAAAAAAGAAATGGGCTTCCCTTCAAATTTTACCGATTGATTTACTGCAACAATATAATTCGAATACGCCATACGGTTATAACAATGGCAGTCTGCTGAAAGCAAGTGGCTACCAGCAATTAGCTCGCGCAGGGATATTCGCTTCCGCTGGACCTTTGCAAATTCAGCTGCAGCCAGAGTGGGTATATGCTCAAAATAGCAATTACCCTATTACTGGTGAATACGGAAGTGCAACTAAGGGCGCCCAGCGGCTAAAATATTTTGGTCAGTCGAGTATCAGCTTAAATTTAAATGCCTTGTCAGTGGGTATATCTACCGAAAACCATTGGTATGGACCAGGTATCAATAACAGTTTATTGATGAGCAATAACGCACCTGGTTTTGCTCATTTTTATTTTGGAACCCATCGGCCACTGAGAACGGTAATTGGTTCTTTTGAATGGTCCTTGCTGGCAGGTAGATTATCTGAAGACTCTACCTTTGCTTATGAAAATAGCAATATGCATCGCTACGCTTTTCCTCAAAGAACGATGTATTATAATGGGATGGTTTTTTCTTATCATCCAAAATGGGTGAATGGTTTACATATTGGATTTTCAAGGGCCTTTGTGGTGCCCGAACCTGATTTAGAGACTGCAGCCTACGCTAACAGTAGTTTTTTTGATAAATACCTTCCCGTATTTTCTGTTGTGCAAAAACAAAGTATCCTGTTAGTAGAAGATCAAAAAGATAGGGATCAACAGATATCTTTATTTATGAGATGGGTATTGCCACAAGAACATCTAGAGTGGTATGGAGAATATGGATGGAACGATCATAGTCTGAATATAAGAGACTTTTATATGGGGCCCGCTCACTCTTCTTCCTATATAGTGGGGATGAAAAAAATAGTACCCATGAAAAAGGAAAGTTATTTTAGTTTTCAAGCGGAGTATATGCGGACAGAGCAATTGCCAGAATATATGGTTCGGAATGCAGGTAACTGGAACTGGCATGGGTCTTTGCAGTCTTTTACCCAATATAATCAGCTGTTGGGTTCAGCTATTGGCCCTGGAAATAATGTAATTAACTTAATTTGCAGTTGGAATAAAGGTTGGAAAAGATATTTGTTTGGTGTTGAAAAATTGCAACAAGATCCTTTGTATCATTCAACCAATTGGAATCAACTGGTGATTACTGCTGGCACCGATTACAATTATAAGCATTGGGTGCTGCAGACTCAGTTGAAATGGGTGAAAGAAAAAAATTATGGATGGCAGCAAGATAACTTACAGACTAATATTTTTGCCTCTGTAGGGATTAAATATTTTTTATAAATTGATAGCTATGCGCTGTGCGAATAAATTGTTGGTGTTTTTATTGATACTGGTCTCATTTATTGAGAACACCACTGCGCAATCTGTCACCGACCAGCAACAAGTATTGTATTTGCGTCGCTTGCAATTAGATGGCAAGTTTAGCAATGAGTTTAGCTTTCAACAAAGAGGTTTTTTCAATTCTAGTGTTGAGCTTCCTGAAATTATTCAGCAGTTTTCATTTGGAGATAAAATAGCAGTAAAAGGTTTGGATTCCAACCAATATCAATTGAGAATTTTACCTATTCAAAAATTAGATGTTTACAATACCCATCATATTGTTACTATTAATGATGGTTCCTTAACGCCATCTGTTGGTTATCAAACTCAGATAAGTGGAGGAGTATTTTTGTCTCATAAAAAATGGTCGCTACAATTTAGACCTGCTTTTCAGTTTGCTGAAAATAGACCTTATCAGACATTCTATACCAATCATGCGGATTTGACTTGGCAAGATTATTATCAATGGATCAATCGAATTGATATGCCTGAGCGATTTGGTAATAATCCTGTGAATCAGGTTTTGATGGGACAATCTGCTATTCGATATAATCTGCGTTCTTCTAGCATCGGTATTTCAACAGAGAATATTTGGTGGGGGCCTGGTTATAATCAATCCTTATTGATGACCAATAATGCAGCTGGTTTTCCACATCTTACTTATCAAAGTTTACGACCGCTTCGAACTAGATATGGTTCAGTAGAATGGCAATTGATTTCTGGAAAATTGAAAAATTCTGGTGTTGAGCCAATAGAACCTAGAAGGGTTTATGATACGCGTTTTTTATATGAACCAAAAAATGATGACAATCGTTTTGTTAGTGGAATGATGTTGAGCCTGCAGCCATCTTTCTTAAAAGGCTTGCATATTGGTTTTGCTAAAATGGCTTATTTGTATCAGGCAGATGCTCGTTCACCGCTTGATTATTTACCCTTGTTTGGTTTTTGTGGAATTAAAACCACTGCTGCTGAAAAATCGAATCGTAAACAAATGTTGGGAAGCATATTCTTTCGCTATCAAATGGAAAAAGAAAAAGCGGAAATATATGCTGAGTTTGGAAGAAATGATAAACCAATGGTGCCATTGTTTTTTATGGATGAACAAACAGTCCCCACCGCTTTTGTTGCAGGCTTTAGAAAACTATTTCCTTTACGGGCGCATCGTTCCAATATAGAACTTGGCTTAGAATTTACACAGTTAAGTTTAAACAGAGCTAGCTTAATCAATGATGTTAAAAGTTGGTACCTAGGTAATTTTGTTCGGCAGGGATATACCAATAATGGAAAAGTAATTGGTTCAGGTATTGGCCCTGGCGGTAATAGCCAGTTGATGGAAATCGCCTGGAACCATGGTATTAATAGAGTTGCGCTTCAAGTAGAACGCCGGATACACAACAATGATTTTTATTATTACACCTTTGACCGCATTAAAGATTTTAGACGCCATTGGGTAGATGCTATCTGTAATATTAAAGTAGATAGACAATATAAAAACTTTCTTTTTGGAGGCGGATTAACGATGGTGAGAAGCCTTAATTACCAATGGTGGTATATGGAATATGAAGATTTTGGAGCAGATGGATCTAACTACTTTAAAAATGGTTTAGATTATATCACCTTCCAAGGCCAGATCTATTGTAATTATCGTTTAGATTTTAGAAGAAAAACGGCTAGAAAATAATTTTAAAAATCAGCTTTCAATATCGGACATACGAAAAGTTAATTCTCCGGCAATCTTTAATTAGGCTAGCTTTCTTTTGTTAAATAAAAACAGTGCAATTATACCTCCAAAGGATCCGCCCCAAAAAATTGCCCAATACCATTTCAATTCATTTTTTATAGGCAGCTTAGTCTCATCCACTACAATAATGGAAGGAGTTTCTTGAATTAACGAGGTTTTAGCTACTTCTAAATTTTTCAATAATTCACCATAGACAATATTGGCAACCGTTTTATCTTTCGATTTAATTTCTGCACTTGCATTTGATTCAGCCATCGCCTGATTGGCATCAATCATAATATCTAAATTTGAATAAGCAGCCGCGAATGTTTTTTCATTCACCATTTTACCCAAACTATCTACTCTTTTCTGTAATCTTTCTAAATTTTTTCTTAGTCTACCTGTTTTACCATCAATATAAAAATTAGAGGTAGTACTTAAAATTTTCTGACTAATTAACTTACTTAATAATTCATTTCTTGTTTCTAACTGGATAGTATAAAATCCTAATTTTTTGTCTGGTTTGCTTACTGCTAATTCTTTTTCTACAATCCTTTTCATCATCACTTGTATAAGACTATCTTCTATCCTGGTATAATTTGTTTTGCCAACAGCAAAGGATACTTCATATCCCACATACTTACTCTTCTTCCATTTTTCTTTCCACTTCATTACATCGGCATATTTATCTGCCAAACTATAGCTACTATCTTTTCCAGCTTCAGGAAAAGAGCTATTCATCATTGCCTTTTGAAGCAATTGTTTACTCTTAGATAATTCCAATACATTGTCACCTCCTAGCACTCCATTTCCTCCTGTAAGCGATCCTACATCTAATCCAAACTGACCGGCTACCATCGACATTAAAGAGCTTCCGCCTGCCTTGCTATCTTCTACAAAGAAATTAATTTCAGCTTGATAGGTCACCGGTTTTAAGTAAGCTACTACCAATCCTAAAAGTCCTCCTAAGAGGCCAACCCCAACAATTTTTATAAAATTTTCTTTGGCCGATTGCAATAGTGATTTTGCAAAATTGATAATGGGCAGCCTGAAAGTATAGGGTATTTCTTCTTGACCTAATGCTTGATTATTTTCTTTATTAGAAATCATTTGTCTACTTTTTTAATAATACAATTAAACTGATCAATGCAGTCAATGAAGTTAGAATAGCAGAGACGTTATTAGTGGAAATCAATTTAGCTATACTGCTCTCTACTGCGGGTACCACTATCTTTGATCCAGGTTTGATAGTGGGGTAGGAACGGAAGAATAAAAATCGTCTTGTTTTTTTATTCAATCCATTGGCATATTGAACGTATGATTTTTTAAGGGAGGCCTTATCGGTGATTCCACCAGCGGCTAAAATATAATACTTCAATTTATTAGAACTATAGAGTACAAACTGTTGATTAGATACAGCACCAGTCACCTCCACCAACGGCTCTGTTTTCGGAATATACAAACTATCATTCGCTGAAATGCGATAAGTATTTTCACCGAAATTTAAGCCTACTAAAATCCCCGATCTGTAAATTTTAATTTGCGCCATATTTCCAAAAGGAGTAAGGCCACCTGCTCTTTTTAAAATATCCATCGCAGTCTCTTCTCTATGTTCTATCGGATAATTTCCTGGATAAAGTACTTCTCCAGCAATTTTTACATTACCTATAGATTGGTTATTTAAAAAAGAGGTTACTTTAATTTTATCTTTTGCACTCAGACTGAAATTAGCAATATTGCTTTTTAGATTAGGGGCTACCGTTAGGGTGTATTCATCTAATACTTTGTTAGCAATAGTGTCTGCCGTATTTTTTGGATGCCTAAGCACAATTATTTTTTTAAAGTCTGCGTTGGTAGTTAATCCACCAGCTAACAGCAAGGCATCTTCTATCTTCATTCCTTCTCTAAATTCATAGGCACCAGGATTTTTTACAGCGCCTTCAATTTCTACCATCAAAGATTCACGCAAACTCTCTGCAGTAGGAATAAAAACTGAATCATTTTTGGTAAGCAGAATATCTAATTCATTTCTTTTTTGTAATTCCGTGAGATCGAAACTGATTAATTGTTTTTCGAAACTAGTATTAATCCGGTTGATATATCCTCTGGTTAAAAAAGCGGTTTCTTTAATGCCTCCAGCTTTTTCAATCAACTTTTTTAAACTCAGTTCATTGGTCAATTCATAGTTGCCTGGCATTACTACCGCACCATTGATATAGACTTTGTTAGCATAGGTCTCATTAATTTTATCTACCTGAATGGAGTCTCCATTTTGAGGAAGGTAACTTACAAAATCAGTCTTGCTAATATCGCGCATGGTTCTTTGCTCAGTACCTAGTTGAAATATTTTTACTCGCTCTTTATAAGCGGTATCACCAAATCCACCTGCCATCGTCAGCAAATTAGCAAGTACATCGCTTTGCGTTAGTTCGTAAATAGCGGGTCTTTTTACTGCTCCTGCTAAGTATACATGCTTTTGATAAAATGGAAAATAAATTACATCCTGATCTTCTAATCGAATATCGTTTTCAAAACTACCTTGTAATAAAAATTGATAAAAATCAATCGTTGCAATCTTCTTGTTGTTTCTTATCAATTGAATATTGCGCAAGGTACCTTTCTCTGTTGGTCCTCCTGTTAAATATAACAAATTAAATATGGTAGAAATCCCCGGTATTTGATAGTTACCCGGACGGTAAGCTTCTCCAGCTACGGATACTCTAATAGTCCTGTATTTGCTTAACAAAACAGTTAAATTGGTTCTGCCCGTTCTTAAATTCGGATAGACCAATTGCATTTTTCTGATGATCTGATTTTTTGCAGCTTCAATTGTTAACCCACTTAAGGTAACGATACCTGCGTATTTGATATTGATAAAACCATCCGCATTTATTTTTAGCAATTGCGTACTTTCATTAACGCCTGTTAAAATCAATTGTAACTGATCATCTGGCCCTAAAATATAATTCTGCGGTGCGGCTAATTTAATATTTGGAGTAAAGGTGTTTTTAGGATTAGAGAAAAAACGCATCCCGAAGATGGGAGAGTTTTTCCTGAGGGGCATCTGTTTAATCATACTTGTATCAGATCCCATCGCATTTAAGTCTTCTGCCTCTTCTTCCAAATCAGATTCACTGGTCTCTTCTACTTTTTTGTCAAATCTCTTTTTGAGTTGAAGGTATTGGCTACCATTCACCCCCATTTGAGTAAATAATTTGAGAATTTCTGACTCAGGCATCCCCATGCTGTTGGCATTGCGCCATAGTTGAAATAATTGTGATTCACCAACACTGTTAATATTAAAACCAGACGAATTACTTGGTTTTTTAATTTGGGCCATACTAACGTTTACGCTTAGTAGCAATATAAATAGATAGAATAAGTGTTTTCGCATAATGAGTTCCTTTAAAAAAAGTGAAATTAAACTTTAATTGTGTTTTACCAACCTAAATTAAAGCCAATTTGGGTTTGTTGGGTCATGAAAGATGGGGTATTAGCATAAAATGACTGATGTCTAATGGCATAATTTGCCATTAAATAAACATGGTGGATCATTTCATAACGAGCTTGGATAAAAAATTCAGCCGATTTCCACTGTTGATCATATAAAAATGCGGGTTGTGGCTCGGCAAAATACTGCTGATTTAATGTGCCTGATCCGCCCTTTCTAATCCATTCGCCTCTACCATTGATTAATAGCCTAGGCTTCGGTTTATAAGTAAAGAAAACGGTACATCGGTCAAAATTATTCCCCATCCAGTCGCCTAAATTATATTTTGCATGAGTATACCTTTGGGCACCGATAAAATTTTCATACACGAAAGGATTTACTCGGGTATATTCTACTCCCACACTTGCATTGGTAAAAGGGAAATCCTGCTTTTCAATACCCAATGTATAGCCAAGTTGATTCCTTCTTTTATTTCGATCGAAAATCTTGCTTATTCTTAACTCATCTATAAATAAGGTTCCATATAAATGAGCCCTAGGCACCAAATTACGCACGCTGATTTGTCCAAAAATTTGACTGTTGGCACTCGCTTGATTGTTATCACCCATGCTATTGTAATTATCCAGCGCCTTAAAGTACATTAGTGGAATAAGGTAGGGTGCATAAAGCTGGCCATTATAAATAACCGATTCTCCCAAGCTTACACTAAATCCTTTTCCTGGAATTACCTGTATGGAATGGATGACCATAAACTTAGGCATGTAAAAATGTTGCATACCTCCATAAATCGTATTGCCTAAATAATTGGATCTTGAACTATCAATTACATTCGATTGTAACCAAGTATGCGCATAGTTAAAATGTAACCAAGAAATAGGATGAAGGTCTAGGCGAACATAAGGATAAGAAGGCGATTTGTCCGACAGCACAATGCGCCCATGATTACCATATCCAAAAGTGAGTTGATCCTGTCCGACTGAAATACTGCCGTATTTAAATTGATAGCCTATCGCTCCTTTAAAATTGCTGTAATTTAATGAAGTGTTAAGGGCGTTATCTTTTCTAACCATTCCAGGTTCGGCATTACCTGTTTTGGCAAAATCAATTCCTCTGCCTGTCTCAGTGATATCTCTCCAATTAAATTGAAAGGAGAGGCGTTTACCAGCAAAACCTTTTACATCAATCCCTGAACCATATTGAGTGACTGTCTCATGCGTACCTTCAATAAATTTAGCGCCTGATATCGGATCCATTTGCACGTAAAATTTATTATTTCCTACCGTAGCACCACGTAAACGTTGATTAAAATCTTTTTTTAAAATTCTTAATCGCTGATTAGTTGAATCAATATAGTCTAATGGACTTTGGAATTCTCTCCAATAAAAATCCAATTCTTTTTTTTCTAAAACAGAAAGTTGAGATGACTTTTTTCGCAAAGAATCTAAGCAGCTAATAATTTGCTGGTGGCTGATGGGTTGTACCACATCATTCAATTCAATGATTCCTTTATCAGCCATTCTATCTAAAAAAGGATAGATCATAGACCGGTTGTCTTCCCAAATAATTTGAGCAGTCAAATTTTGTTGTATCACCAATGTGACAATAAAAAGTATCAGCAGATTTTTAATACGCATGTTTATCCACTTTAAAAACATTAACAATGGTTTGCAGTACTATTTGAATATCGAGCCAAAAATTCCATTGATGAACATAGTAAAGATCATAATTTACTCTTGCTTGCATATGTTCAATATCGGGGGTTTCTCCTCTTGCTCCATTTACCTGCGCCCATCCCGTTAATCCGGGTTTAACCTGGTGACGTAATCGGTAGCTCTCAATTTTTTCACTATACTCCAAATTTTGTGGCGTTACATGTGGCCTTGGTCCTACCACCGACATATTATCGATCAGTACATTCCAAAACTGAGGGGTTTCATCAATACTCAGACTTCTAAGCCACTTGCCAACAGAAGTTACGCGAGGGTCATTTTTGGTGGCTTGCACAAATTCACTTTCTCCCGCCTTTTGATGATACATGGTCCTGAATTTATAACAATTCATTTTCTTATTATTGATCCCCCATCTTTCTTGTTTAAAAAATACAGGCCCCTTGGAATTTAATTTAATCAATATGGCCAATAAGGGGAATAACCAAGATCCAATAAGTAGTAAAAACAAGGAGCTAAAAATAATATCGAAGGCTCTTTTTAAAAATTTATTTTCAGATTTATCCAAAGGCAATGCTCTTAAGTTAATCACTGGAATCAAACCAATCTGATTGATCTCGAAAGAAGTAGATGTGTATTGGTAATAGTTCGGTACAATGAAAGTCTTGATACCATGGGCATCACAGGTTTCTAAGAAATAGCGGATCAGTGACTCACTAATGGAAGGCAAAGCTACAATCACTTTTTCTACCTGATGTTTTTTTAAAACTTCAGCCAGTTCATCGGGATGTCCTAAATAATTAACCTCAGCAATTTTTCTATCTTCCTCACTTAAATATCCGATGCAATTGTATCCGTAAAAAAAATTCGCTTTAATGGTCTGGTTTAACTTTTCTGTACTTTCTGCGGAGCCTACAATCAATAACTTTTGCAACATCGAGCTATCATGCAAGTAATCGTAATGGATTTTTTTTCTGATCAAGTATTTGATAGAAAGCTGAATCAATCCAAAAACAATCAGCAAGTAAATCAGAAAAATGAGCGGAAGAGCTATTTTTTTATTGTAAGCGTATAAGAAGGCAGCGATTAAAACAAACTGAATGGTGAGCGTATTAAAAACATATACAATTTCTTCAACATATTTGTTAGAAATCCTATCCTTGTAAAGTTTGGTATTTGATGCCGCAATAAACCAGGAAAAAAGTAGGACGGCTAATAAAAGAATAGCATTAGTAATAGGGGTTTCTAGTAATCCAAAAGGGAAAAATTGCACCATCTCAAAAGATAATACTAATAAAAACGCATCAATGATTCTTCGTTTTTCGTGCAGTCGGAGAATGATTCTTTGGTTCATTAGGGTTGATGGTTCAAGAATTTGCAATTTAATCAATTTATCCCAGCTATAACGGCACCTGCCCTTTTAATTTGAAGGCTTAGATTTAGTACATAAAGGGGTAAAAAAGCTCCTTTTAAGGCGAATTTTAGAGAAATAAATTGCAGGACTCATTGAAGGGTAAAATAAAGCCCAACAAAATAGCCAAGCCACCAAAAATGGAAGAAATCCATTTTTCTTTAAAATCTCATTAATTTTGGTATTCAGCATAATTTAATACAAGCTCCCAACCCATGATTAATTTCGACGCCTTAGAAAAAAATTTAGATACCCTAAGGACTCAATATCTTTCTGCCCAACCTTTTCCTCATTTGGTAATCGATGGTTTTTGTGAGGAAGAAAAATTAAATAGGGCTTACGACGCCATACCTGAACTAGAGAATAAAAGTAGAGACTACGCTTTCGCCAATAATAAATTTGAGAAATCTAACTATAAAGTCATTTCCACAGAATTAAATGAACTCTATGAAGATTTATCATCTGATCGATTCAATAAAATTCTCTCTCATATTGTCGCTAAAAAAGTATTCGTTGATCCCAAAAATCATGGCGGCGGATTACATCAAGGGAAAAAAAATAGTTTCCTTGATATGCATTTAGATTTTAATTATCATCCTATCCATAAGGATTGGTATAGAGAATTGAACATTTTACTTTATCTAAATAAAGATTGGAAAAAAGAGTATAAAGGGGAACTGGCCATTAAAGATTTAAGAACAGATGATCAACTTGAAATAGATGTTCCCTTTAATAGATTGATTATTCAACAGTGCGCTCCTTATGCACTTCATGGCTATGACATGACTAATTTCCCTGAAGGAAAATTTAGGACATCCATTGCAACCTACGCTTACCAAATTCATAAAAGGCATCTTGAAAAGCCAAGAACTACCGATTGGTTTCCAAAAGACGACGCTTCCTTTTTGAAAAAGCAGTTAGCTAAAAACTATAATTTTTTAGTGCAAACGAAGAACAAATTATTCGGGAGTAACACTGCTAAGAATCAGTAATTTCTGTAAACACTTGCATAATCTCATTGGCAGAATTGCTCCAATCATAAAGGGTGATAACTGACTGTTGCTTTTCAATGATTCCTTTTCTTTCCGATTCATTATTTAAAAGCAAACTCATCTGAGACGCCATTTCTGTAGTATTCAATGGATCAAAATAAATAGCACCTTCTTTACAAATCTCAGGTAAACAAGTATTGTTGGCAGCAATCACAGGTAGTTGAAAAGCCATTGCTTCAAGTGCCGGCAAGCCAAAGCCCTCATTAAAGGAAGGGAAAACATAAGCCAATGCATTTTTGTAAAGATCTACCAAATCCTCATTACCGATATAACCGGTTAAGATAACATTGCTCGTCAATCCATATTTTTCAATAGCCTCTTTGATGGCAGCGCTGTCATCACTAAAAACAGATCCTCCTGCTTGGCCAGCAAGAATTAAATAAATGGATTGTGTTGGATTTGCTTTTTTGACTAATTGAAATGCTTCAATTAATCGAACTAGATTTTTATGTTTATTAAATGCACCCACATGTAAAAAGTAGGGATCTCCATTTAATCTTTTGAGTAAACTGCTTTCTTGTCCGTCCTTTTTTTCTGCTAATTTTTTACCTGCTTCATATACTACTGTGAAACGATCTTTCGGCAGTTGAAGATATTTTGAAATAGTACTGAGTGAATAATTAGAAGGTACAATAATTCGGTTTGATTTTTTTGCCCCTCTCACAGCAATGAGGTGAAATAGACGCAGCCATATTTTATTGTAATGAGCAGGGTATTCCCAAAAAAATGCATCATGAAATACTACTACCGTTTTAAATCGCAACCTGACTAGCGGAAGAAAATAATCTGTACAAAAAACGATATCACAACCCTTTAAAGAAGCCTTTACCGGCAATACTAGTTGCTTCCAAGTAAAGAATAAAATATGTTCTAAAAATTTATGAAAATAAGTCCTTCCTTTTGGTACTGAAAAAGGATCGTGCAAATAAACAAATCGAACAGTGGTAGAAGGTGTCTGCTTAAATTGTTCTGTTAATTCATACAAATAGGTTTTGGTGCCAGTGGTAGCTTTTAGTAAGTCCCTGCAATCAACTCCTATTGTAATTATTTTTTTCATTGCAATTTATACTGCTATTGATTCAAATGCTGCAGCAATGGTAGTTTCAAAGTTTTCGAAAGAATAAAGATTTTGAAATCTTTGGTACCCTGCTAATCCCATTTCATTTCTTAAGCTTTCATTTTGAGCAAGCGCAAGGATATGCGCTGCCACCGTTGCTGGATCTTGTAAAGGTACTAAATAGCCAGTAAGCCCTTGCACTACTGATTCACAAGCACCGCCCTGTTGAGTTGCCACCACTGGCTTTTGTGCAGCCATCGCTTCTAAAATTACTGTTGGAAAGGGATCAGGCTTAATGGAAGGAAGTACAAAAATATCAAGCGCATTCATGATCGAAGCGATGTCGGTTCTATATCCTAGATCGGTGACAACCGCTTCAATTCCTAATCGTTTTTTTTGTGCTGATAATTCATCGTATAAATATTCATAGCCCTTGTAGGCATCGCCCACCATTACAAAATGACAATTATGCGGATGCTTATTTATTTCGGCTACAATCTCTAAAAAATATCCCTGCCCCTTATAAAGATTTACTCGGCCAATCATGCCCACTAATATTTTTTGTGAAGGCAGGCCTAATGAGGCCCTCAATTCAGCCGATTGATTACTCCAATTCGGAAAATCAATTCCATTGTAAACTAACACTAATTTATCTGCACTAATCTTGCTGCTCCAATTGTCATAGACTGCTTTTGATACCGCAATTACTTTACTACTACAACGGTTAATTAACCAGCCAAAAAATCGATGTTGAAAACCATTTTCAGGTAAAATTTCGTGAAGATGCCATACATTTTTTATGCCTAATAATTTGGATGCAATGCCACCAATCACTACGGGGATTGCATTGGTATAAATCAGATTAATCTTTTGCTCTTTACAAATTTTTTTAATTATAAAAAATGCAGTGATTAATACCCTTATTCTATTGACTAGACCAAGTACAGAAAAGTATTTTTTTCTTAAAACGCCTAATCTTACAATGCTTGATGGAATACCCACTTTATTGAGGGCTTGCACTAAGGGCCCCTCTTCGGAAAGAAGCACCTGCACTTGGTGTCCATTCTTTTTTAATTTGTGAGCAGTTTGAAAACAAATCCTTGATGCCCCATAAATATCTGATGCCCCATTAACTATTAAAATATTCATTCTTGAGGGTATTGATACATTAATTGGATATACTTTATTTTAAGATCACCACTGAATTATAATTTAGTTTCCTTGGCTACTTCCAAAAATAATTGATGGTAACTCTTGGTAATTTTATTCCAGGTATAATTTTGTTCAGCAATGTTTTTCATTTCATTGCCGATCGTTTTTAAATCTACTTGATTTAAATTATTTAATAATTCAACTAGGCTGGTGAAATCGGTAAAATATACCGCCTTATCTTGAGTTACACTTTCATTGTAAGCAGAGGCATAAGCGGCAATAGGAAGGCCTAGATACATCGCTTCTACTAAAGATGGATTTGTACCGCCAGCAGTATGTCCATGCATATAAATCATACAGTTACTCCTTAATTTATTTAATGCAGTAGGCTCATAAATGGCATCTAACATATGCAAATGCGCAATGGATTGATATTTCTTTCTAATCTTTATTCCAAATGAAGAACTATTCCAATTGCCTACCAATACGAATGGAATAGTAGTTTGAGCAAAACTAGCCAGCAGCAGTTCTATCTGGTTATCCGATTGAATTCTGCAAACACAAAATGCATAGGGTTGCATCAAAAATGGATATTGTTCTATATCTTTTTCAGTGATAGCTGCCGGAAAAGCTTGGTCACCTCCATAGGCAATCAAAGCACTTGATTTTTGATAATTACTTTCAATATAAGATTGTATGGCCTTATTATCCGCAACAATCAGTGGACTATTTCTCACCAATAATTTCTCTGAAATATGAATGACTTTTTTTGCTGGCAAAGCCCATTTGTCTCTCTTCCAGTCCAAGCCTCCAAAATTGAGTATTATTTTTTGCAGTTGTTTTTTTGATAAAAATGGAAGTAGATATCCCGCACCAAGACCTAATAAGAGCACTACATCATTTTTTTTAACTGCTTCATAAACAGAAATCATATCATAAAGCATTCCAGCAAATCCATGTGAACTAAATGGGATGTAACGAAGTTTGGCTTGACAAAAACTGGAAGGCCGATCGGGTTGATCAGTAGAGGAACAATAAATGGTCATTTCCATTTGGTCAGACAGATGTTCTGCTAAAAAGGTTGCCAAAGTTTCAAATCCACCATAATGATTTGGAACACCCTGTGTGCCAACAATTGCTATTTTCATGCGGATTAGACGTTTTGCTTCAAATTTTTACTGGATCCACTTTCTGAATCATCGAAATTAAAATTCCTGTCAGTAACCAGGTTAAATAAACGATATATGAATTAGCATCAAAGTTAGAAGTAAATAAAGGAAAAATGAATGCAATTTTTATTAGAAATAAACATAGGGCGAGCGTTTTAGCCTTCCCTGTTAGTAATGGATACCAGTTCCAACTATATCTTATCACAAGAATATAGATAGTGATGTAAATAAATAATGAAATGATACCCGTCTGCACCCCTACAATAATGAATTGATTTTCACCTCCAATATTTTCTTGTAACACTGAAGAAACTTTTCCTGATTCGCCTAATCCAATACCCATTGGATTAGAAAAAATAGTTTGCGTTCCTTCTATCCATTCTAATAGATGGCCAATGCTGGACGAATCGCTTAATTGAATGGTACTAATAATATAATCATATAGCGTTTTATCCTTCATCAAATAAAACAGATAAAGAATGGCGGCTACTATAAGTGAATAGATGACATATTGAATTTCTTTTCTTTTAGTAATTACGGCGTAACAATAAATTATAATTGCGTAAGCTGCTAAGGATGCCCGTGAGATGGCGAAAATAACAGCAAATAGCGCGCTTATTGCTACAATCCATCCAAACTTATTTAATCGCAGTGTATTTTTTTTATCCGTATACATGGCTAAAATCATAGCGGTAGTAACCAAAGTACTATTGGCTAGATCCAGCGGATTTGAAAAAAAACTTGCAAAACGTTTCACCCCATTGTCTCTTTCAAATGTCCAGCTTAATCCATAATGTCCGCTACTTGCTTCTCCATAAAATTCTTCATTGTATACCGAGTACCCAGAGAAAGTTTGAAAATGGGTATCGGTAATTACTTCATACAACTGGAAGCAGGCAGCAGCAATAGCCACTATGCCAACCCAATAAAAAATCTGACTAATATAAATTTTATCGATGTCAATGAGTCGGCCAGTGAAATAAATAACTGTAAAAAAAGACAAGCCTTTAAGCGCTAGTAATTTTTGCAAAATTGAAAAATGTCCGATAGGAATAAGGGTATAAAAAGAGGTGTATAGTAAAAATGCCAGCACCCAATAATCAAGCGTGTGGAATATTAATCTCTTTCGATAGTTCCAAATCAACATCAATAAAGTAGAAATAATGAGCAACTCTTTCAGCGATTGTAAAACTGGAATCCAATCTTTTAATCGGTAAATGTAAAGGATGGAAAAAGAGGTATTGTAAATTGGCAGGCCAATGATTACATAGATAAAAGCAGCTTCTCCTATTTTTTTGTAGATCCCCCAAATAGCAAGCAGAAAACTGATAATGTATATTAGGGGGAAAATCAGTAGCATGGGAGGTTATTTATTTCCAGAATTGGTACAAACCTTTCTCTAGCTCGTACTTAGGCCAAACGAATTGTGTTCGCTTGGGTTGTTTTTGGGCCCATTCCCACATGGTTGCCAAACCTTTTGGTAGTTCAGTAATATCTTGATATCCTAATAAGATTTCTGATTTTTCGTGGGTAGAGTAAGCCACATGTACTTCATGACGCTTATCTAAAAAACGAATAGCAGCACCACCTACAATCTCTTGTAAAATACCTGCAGCACTTAAAATAGAATATTCTTTTTTACTACCTAAATTAATAATTTGCTTAGATGCCTGAGCTGCTTCAGCGGCATTCCATAAAGGCAAAAGACAATCATCGATGTAACTGAAAGAACGTTTCTGTGATCCATCTCCATAAATAGTGATGGGTTGATCATTTAGTTTTTGGTATATCCAAATGCCTAACACATTTCTATAACGATCCCAAATATTTTGATTGCAGCCATACACATTATGGGGTCTGATAATACACCAGTCAAGCCCATGCTGCTCTCCAGCTACCTGCACATCCATTTCGCAGGCATATTTTGCAATGCCATAAGGATCTACCGGTTTAGGTAAATCATTTTCATTGAAAGGTGGTTTGCCTTCACCATAAACCGCCATACTCGAAGTAAATACAATTCGTTTTACATCATGCGTAATGCAGGCATTGATAACGTTAGCAGTGGCCACCACATTATTAGTGTAATTGTATCTGCGAATAAAAGGACTTAATCCTTCAGCTGCATAAGCCGAAAAGTGATATACATACTCCACTTGGTGAGAAGAAAAAATGCCGTTTAAATCATCCGAAGCTAAATCCGCTTTATAAAAAATAACTCTAGAATCAATATGCTCCTCGTATCCACCACTTAAATTGTCAATACCAATTACTTTGTATTCCGGCTTATTTTCCACTATCCATTTTGCTAGTCTAGAGCCTAGCAACCCTGCCACACCGGTAATAACTACTGATTTCATCGAAAAGTTTTAGTTGGGTATTGATTTAAAGCCGTGATAAATGCCTCTAAGTAGTGATTTAAGCTTACCTAGACGCCTTCTGAGTGCAAAATAAAGGATATTGCTTAAATAATAGGAAAATAAAGTGAGAAATGTGGTGGGCCATTGATACCATTTTGTCCAAATTTTTAGGAACCAAATATGGTTTCGGCTATTGAGGTAGTGCACAAAAGGGCTAGTATAGCCTTCTTTTCCCTTTATCTTGGTTTTATTGGAGCTGCCAGCTATATGGTAAATGACAGATTGTGGATGAAATAGCAATTGGAGGCCCTTGGAACGTATTCTGAACGAAAGATCAGCGTCTTCATAGTAGATAAAAAAGGCTTCATTTAGTAAACCTACCTCTTTTAAAATGGAAGTCTTGGTTAAAAAAGCACATCCTGTAATCCAATCTACCACCTGAAACTGACTCTGTAAAGCACCGGCCTTCCGCTGGTATCTTTTGGAATAAGGCCAGCCTAGCCAAGGCAAATAATATGAACCACCATTCCAGATTTTGGCTCTATCATGATTAAAGAAAATTTTAGGTTGGATAGCACCTACAGAAGGGTGACTTTCCATGTACTCAACTAATTTGGATAAAAAATCAGGCTCAACAAAAACATCATTATTCAACATCATGGCATAAGGAAAATCATGTTGAATAGCATACTCAAAACCCCGGTTATTACCCGCTGCAAAACCTTCATTGGTAGCAGAAGCAATCAGATTGATATGAGGGAAATTCGCTTTTAAAAGATTACCAGACCCATCCATCGATCCATTGTCTACTACAATGATTTCAAAATTTGGATAATCGCATTGCTGAAGAGATTGAATACAATTAGAACTGTGATCGTAACTATTCCAATTTAATAAGATAATACCAACCTTAGGGTGCATGCAATGATTTTTTATTAGTAAAAACCAGGTAAATCAATAAACAAATGCTCTCAATAACTAAAGGGTACCAACCTAAGGATTGATGATCTGTAAAGTGTACGAATAAATACGAAATTAGGAAAGTTATGGTTAAAATAATCATTGAAATAATAAATAAGGTGCGGTGTCTTTTTTCGAGCAATAAGGTCAATACATTATTGGCATTTAATGCCATCATTAATGGAGCAAGACTAAACATCTTCACAAACATTTCGGTGGTAGGATCATCTTTTTTGGTGATCAGAAATACGATCCATTTTGCTCCAAAAAAAAGCACCAATGCCCCTGTTCCAAATAAAATACCATACATTTTTTGAAGCGTCTTTTTAAATTCAAACCATTGAATAGGCGATTGAAAAAATAGTCGTGCAGCCTGCGGGTAAACGGCACTTGATACAGAAGATATTAATTGCCGGAATACCCCTAACAATTTATCAATTAAGGCATACATCCCCAAGGTATTCGCTGACACGTAATTGGCCACAGTAAATAAAAACACCGACTGCTGAAGGGATACAGCAGTGCCATTGAACATGATATAAAAATTTTCCTTCGCTAAATCTACCAATGATTTTTTGGAAGGTATCATCACCTGAAGCGACTCCTTGCGATGAATGTAAAAGCAAATGAAAATATAGTATACCACTACAGGAATACCTAATAGCGCGTTAACCCAAGCAGCAGGCTGACTTTGCAAGGGAATGAATAAAATTAAAAGCAATACAATGATTTTTACGGCTATATTTCCCCAGCTGATCCACTGAATTTTTTCTTTTCCAATTAAAAAATACAAAGGGTTAATGATCTCAGATAGTATTAATGGAATAGCGCCTATCCAAACCCAAATTGACAAGTCGGGATGAAGAAATAGCATTAAGCCAATCACAGGAAAAAATATGGCCGAAGCTAGCAATCTAAAAATTAAAATTTTGTAAAAAAGTGTAGATAAAAAAATGGTATCATTCGTATTAGCTGCTACATCTTTGATGGCAGTCTGGCTGGTTCCGTAGTTAGAAAAATTTGAAATAAAATTAGCAAAACTTGCTGCTAAGGCAACTTGACCGAAAGTAGCAATACCATATTTTCTGGTAATAATCGGAATGACTAAAAGTTGTAGGACAATGCTAGCGGCTTGGAATATGCCTAGATTAAAAAAATTATGTAAGATGGGGGCAAACGACCAGCGTTTTAGCTGATTCATAATTAATAATATTTGTATGCAGTGATTTTTAAATCATCAATCGACCAACTTTTTTCACAGATTGCTGCAAAGGGTTGCAATGCATCGCTAAGAGAAAGTTCAAATGTATCACTGGCGTGACCAAAACTTTGTACAATCTTATATAATGAAGTCCCATTAGTAGAATCTTTCCATGCACATCGACCAGGAAGTTTAATATCTATTGCATTACTATAAGTTGGATTGTCTGCAGCCGGATACCACTGCGGAAAGGATTGTTTGGAGGTTAACTGATTGGCAAAAGTGGTCAAAAATCTAGTGTTGCCATCATACTTCATAACAAATAAATCGGGCACACCATTGGAAGCTTTTGTATTACCCTGCCAACCATCATGAATGTATAGGTCAAATGAAATTTCAAGCACATTGTGGTCAGGAATATTTTTTGCTTTAAAGATGGCAGCATTGTTATTGAAAGGACCTAAAACTTTTGAGCCATTAAAATTAAAAATCTTGCTAGTGGTGACTATTCCATAGTAGTCGTAAATTTTAACCGTTTCCTGTCCCAAACGCTCGAAGTCATTTTCATATACCACGTTTGTCTTAGTTAGTTTTTTAGTGCAGCCATTCAATACCGCCAACATCAATAAAATTGGGAGTAGGTATAAAAAGGAAGGACTAAAAATAAATTTCCTCATATTACGGTTTAAAAAAGTAAAATTAGCGAAAAATAGTTAACCTTGCATTGATTACCATTGAATTGAATTTGTATATGATCAAATTTGCAAGAGAAATTAAATA
>CANCRO010000047.1 GCA_947380605.1 Chitinophagaceae bacterium | reverse complement strand
GCAGATTTTTTAATTTGGATTTTATCTCCCACAGTTATTAAATTATAGTGTAAACAAAAATATTTAAGACCTTAAAAATAGACGAAATTTTTATACTCTATTAATCATTTAACAAATCCTTTATTACTCAAAAGAACTTAACGATTCTAAAAATCAAATGAAGGGATAAATAAAGAGAACAATACTTTTTCCCATCAAATAAATCTTTATAATAAATACAAATAGTATCTAATTAAATAGCTTTAATTCCTTGTATGAAGTTATGAAAATTATATCGATAAATTCCATACTAGGTGAAAGAGCCTTACGGAAGAATTCGTTAGGTTTCGAAAGGGTAAATTTGAACTAATGTCAAATTAGATGATTAAAAGAAAACCATTGCCACTAAAATTAATTTTAGTGGCAATGGTTTTTATATCAATAGCGATTATTTTAAAATAGCTAATTGAGCATAAGTACTTCCGATCTTGTACTCATAAGCAACTGAAGTACCAGGAACCACGCTAGTGATTTTTAAAATTCCGTAGTAAGTGTTAGCACCGTCTACGATTTTAAAAATATTAACAGGTACACCTGCAATAGGATCAATAGTTGCAGAAGCTGTACCAGCATCAAAAAGAGCTATAATATCTTGAGAATTACCAGTACTGTAAACTGCACTAGTAGATGGTACAAAAGATATACTTGTGCCAGCTCTTAAAGCAGAACCTGCATGAACTTGCAATGAAGCAGCATCAATAGCCAATATAGCTAATGTATCAGTTGCTTTAACAGTTCCGTTATTAAGCACATTCACACCACCAGTAGTAGCGCCTAATACCATTGTTCCAGACTTAGTAAGTTGAAATAATGGAGTATTAGCAAATACAGTCATTTTAATTGTATCATTATAGTTACCAACTTTAGATACAAAAGCATAATACATGGTATCTTTACCTACTGCATAGTCATCTCCAGAAATAGGAACTTTGGTTCCATAAGCATAACTAGCAGAAGACCAAGCTAAAGCAATACCATTTTTCTTTAAAACAGTTACAGTACCAGTGTAAGCAGCTGCTTTAGGAGCAACCGTTACATCAAAATAAGCAGCACCAGCATTACGAATAATGTTTACTGCAGTACCACCATATAAAGGACCTTTAACGCTTGTAGCCTTAGCTAAGGTAAGTGAAGTTAAAGCAGATTCTGTTTTACCAGCGTAAGTAACCGTAACTACATCACCTGGATTAACTAAAAGTGCTTGAGCTCTTGTATAAGTTACAGTAGCTTTTAAATCAGATCCAACAGTTACAGTTTTTTGAGTTCCTGTAATTGGAAGCAACTGATAAGCAGATCCACCAGCTGGAATTTGTTGAGCTAGTAATTCAGTAGTCATTACATCTCCCGCTTTCGCATTGGGAAGTGTAGCCGTTACTGAAAAACCATCATCCAATGTGGTAATACCTGTATTGGTTGTACTTGCAACCGTGGTAATATACGCAGACCCATCCGCGTTTTTCGGAATATTCACATACTCCTGTTTGCTGCAACTTTGCAACAAAGAGATTATTGTTACGAGGGTTAACCCTATTTTATTTTTCATTTTGTTCTGTATAAATTAGTTAATAATGTCGTTTACAAATATATTATTGACCTACTTGTTTTGGTAAATAGTTAAAATTCTGTAAACAATTTGCATTATTGGCAATTTCAGGAGCTGAAATTGGAGCCAACAAATTCATCGCACCAAATTTGAAATTGAATTCAACTGGCTGATGGCCAATGAAATTTTCAATTGCAAAAGAACCAGAACCATCAATTAGACATTTACGGCTACGACGTTGATCCCAAATCATTTTATTTTCGAACATCAATTCCCAAGCTCTTTCACTAAAGATAGTAAGGTTACTGATATCGTTAATGCCATAAGCTGGAAGTTTAGCCCTAGACCTAACTGCATTGATACCTTTCAAAATATCAGCATCTGCAACAGATCCACCGTTTTGTTTCAAAGCCCAATTCACTTCTGTTAACATTAACAAAATGTCAGAATAACGATAGATTGTAAAGTTCAATGTAGTATGACCACCAGAACCTTTTACACCAGCTGCATCATAATATTTGAAACAATAAGGTTGATCAAAACGAATTAGCGGTGTAGCTGGATCATATCTAGCTAACATATTATCATTAGAATATAAAAATTGGCGATCCTGACCACGTAAATCTGCAGAAGCAAAAGTATTGGTATAAGAACGAGTTGGGATTAAAGTACCATACTCAGTAAAATCAGCACATTTTGCAGCTGGAGGAAGCAAAGCTCCAATAAAACCAGTCATTTCACCCACACCATAATCAAACTGAACTTGATAGATGCTTTCTCCTTTATTATCTAAAGATGGATCACGAAGTTGGCTATAAGCTGTAGCTAAAGTGTATTTACCATACAAATCATCCAATTGAGTCTTAGCTTTTGCTAAGAAACCAGCTGCACTAGCAGAAATTACAGGATAAGTTTGTTGAGAAAATCCACCTGCTGTACACCAAGCCTTAGTTGGATCAGTAGCTACCTCTTGATAAGGATAACCAGCACAAGTAAGATATACATCTGCTAAAATTGCTTTAGCTGCATATTTACTCATAGATCCATTAGCTTGAATGTTTGGTAAAGTACTATTTACTGCAAATTCAAGATCAGGAATAATCAACTCATCATAGATTTTTTTAAGAGAAACACGTGGTTTTTGTGCTGCAGAAAATGTACTTAAAGCGGTATCATACACTAAGTCTCCAAAGTAACGAACAAGGTTAAAGTAATATAGTCCACGAAGGGCACGTACTTCACCCATTTTCATTGACTTATCAGAAGCGGTGTATTCTTTAATACCATTGATTTTTTGAATGGCATTGTTACAATCCTTAACTCCTTGATAATTATTATTCCAATAGTTTTCGAAATCATTCAACAAACTACCAGCTAGCTGGTTGGTTTGGAAGTTAATTACCATTGGATGGGAATCAGAAGACCAAGCTTTACCTGTCCAATATTCAAGTACTGCTGGTAAAAAGTTACCATAATCACCGGCACCACCAGTATATACACCTGGTAAAGCCCTGTAACCAGCTACCACTAAGGCATTACCTTCAGCAGCTGTAGTAAATGTATAATCTGATGTTAGGTTAGCTGTAGGAGTTTCTTCTAGGAATTTCGTGCAACTAACAAGCATCGATACCATTACCATAAATGGCAATATGTATTGTATAACTCTTTTGTTTGTTTTCATTATAATAAATTTCATGTTGTAATTTTTTAAATTTATGAACTTCTAAAAATTATAAACTTACGTTCACTCCTAAAGTATACACAGCTGGTGTTGGATACTGGTATTTATCAGTATTTGGAACCAATGGAATGTTTTTATCAAGTGAACTTCCTTCTGGATCGTATCCAGCAGCTTTAGTTCTTAAGAAGAAGTTAGCCGCACTTGCGTAAATTCTAATTTTTTGCATATGCAATCTTTTTACAAAATCATCAGATAAGCTATATCCAAGAGAAGCATTCTGACCTCTGATGAAAGATCCATCATAAATCATGTGCGTATCAGGGAAAGAGAAGTAGTATGCACCACCATTACCTGGACGCAATTGAGCAACCTGAGAATTTTGTGCATCTGGACGCCAAGCTTGTAAAGTAGTATTTAAACCACCTGATACCAACTGACGATCTTCTGCTGATTCATGAACAAACGCTTTTTTAACACCTTGAACAATTTGAATATCTAAATTAAAATCAAGGTTTTTGTAAGTGATTGAGTTATGCAAACCATATACTTGATCAGGAAATGCATTTCCAATAAGGATACCATCGGTAATTAAATCGATTTTACCATCATTGTTTTTATCCAAGAATTTCAAATCACCTGGTCTTCTACCGTATTGAGCAGCTAAAGAAGCTTCTTGAGTACTGTATGTACCTAAACGGTTAAGTCCAAAGAAAGAACCAATTGGTTGACCAATCATTAACACTGAAGTACCGTTACCAGCACCAGTTTGACTGTAAATTGGAGCACCTGTAGGTCCTAATTGTTTAACTTTATTTCTGTTGATAGTGATAATCAAATCAGAAGTCCATCTGAAATCCTTTTTAGAAACGTTAACTGTATTGAAAGTGAATTCCCAACCAGCATTTTCAACTTTACCGTAGTTTCTTAATACACTACCAGTAGTAGTTGATAATGGAAGAGGTACACTCAACAACATGTCGCTAGTTAATTTATTGTACCAATCAATTGAAACGTTGAAACGATCCTTAAATAAACCAAGTTCTAAACCTACGTCTTTTTGAGTAGTTGTTTCCCATTTCAAATCTGGGTTAGCAACTGAACTTGGTACTAGACCAGTTTGAGCTGCACCATATTGATAAAGACTTGTAGTACTGATGAATGGTTGAGTTTGGTAACTACCAATTTCTTGGTTACCAGTTTGTCCCCAACTTCCACGAACTTTCAAGTTAGATACAGAAGCTACATTTTTCATGAAGTCTTCATTGCTAATTTTCCAACCAGCACCCACTGAAGGGAAGAAACCATATTTATTGTTTTTACCAAAACGAGAAGATCCATCTTCACGAGCAGTAACAGTCAATAAATATTTGTCTTTGTAAGAATAGTTAACCCTAGAGAAATATGAGTTCAACGCATTGTTTCCATCAGCACTTCCAGAACCTGGTCTTGCTGCAGCACCTGCACCAAGGTTAGAGTATCCGTAGAAGTTAGAAAGGAATACAGAGTTAGAAGTACTCATATTTTGGTACATATTTTTAGACCAAGAAAGACCTAAGATACCAGTAATTGTATGATCACCTATTTGTTTGTTGTAGTTCAAATAGTTTTCATTTTGCCAGAAGTATGATTCGTTAGCACTCATTGAGGCACTACCATCACCTCCGTACAATTTACCACTATAAGCGTTGTTTTTATATTTGTTATAATCAATAGAGAAATCAGTCTTAAAGCTCAAATCTTTGGTAATTTGTGCAGTTGCATTGAAGCTACCAGTTACTTGACCAGTGTTATTTTGGTTGTAGATCTGAGATCTTCTGAACATTACGTTATACCATTGCTCACCAGTTTTAAAGTCATAGTTAGTTCCCCAACGACCAGCAAATGCTGCAGGAGCATCAGCAGGATATTGCACTGGCAATATTGACCAAACCTCTGTAGCAGAACGAGTGATACCATCATCACCAGTTGCTCTACTCTTATTGAATCCAATTGAAGTAGAAACTTTTAACCATTTCAAAGCAGTGATATCACCAGTGATTTTACCAGTAATACGTTTGAAAGAAGATTGTAGCATCAAACCACGCTCATCATTCGCACCCAATGAAACAGAAAATTTAGCATTTTCGCTACCACCACGGATAGAAACATAATGAGCTTGAGAAGTAGAACTTGGGAACATTAATGTTTCCCAGTTAGTATCATATAAAGGTTTGTAGTATTGACCATCAGCACCTAATAATGGAACTGAATAACTTCCTTGAGGAACTGCTTTAAATAAATGAAGCATTGAAGAGAAAGTATTGGTAGCTTGGTTACCTTGACCACCTGCAGCAGCTGCACGGAAATCATTACCTGGAACTACAGAACCATATTTAGTAGCATTATTCATTGCTTGTATATACAAGTAAGAAAGTTGCTCTGCATTTAAAGCATATACGTGTCTATTTAATACGTTTCTAGAAACGTTACTACCAAAAGTGATTTGAGCTTTTCCACCCACACCACGCTTAGAAGTAATAAGGATAACACCATTTGCACCACGAGCACCATAGATCGCAGTTGCAGAGGCATCTTTCAATACGTCAATTGATTGAATATCGTTAGGGTTTAAAGTAGCCAAAGGATTCGCCACACCTACTACTCCATCTAATACATATAACGGATCGTTACCTGCAGTGATAGAGTTGGTACCACGAATACGAATCAATGGGTTTTGTCCTGGAACACCACCACCCATAGAGTTTACGGTAACACCAGCAATTTTATTTTGAAGAGCTTGTCCTAAGTTAACAACTTGCTTTTCTAATAATCTTTTAGAAGAGATGTTAGAAACAGATCCAGTTACATCCTTTTTCTTGGCTGTACCGTATCCAATTACTACCACATCGTTCAAACCAGAAATATCGTCCTCAAGAGAAACGTTAATTTCAGTTTGACTTCCAACTTTCACAGTTTTGGATTTAAATCCAACACTTGAAATTACTAAAGAAGCAGTGTTGCTTGGAACAGTCAATGAATAACGACCTTCGTTATCTGTTGTAGTTCCCACTTGAGATCCAGCAATTAATACAGAAACATTCTGTACAGGTTCGCCTTTTTGATTTGTAATCTTACCGCGAACTTGAATGGGAGGGTTAGATAACCCATTTGCATTCACCTGAGTACAGGTAAAGAATAGCATAAGCATTGCTAACTTAATAATACGCAGCATTGAAATCGTTAATAGGCTCCTTGAATTTCCTGGAGGCTTGCTAAGATGTTTAAATTGCATAAATTTAATTTGTTTTGGTTAATTAATGAATAGTCAATCGTTGGGATTAATTAATTGATAAAAAGCAATCATTAAGTCAATCTTTGGGATAAACCGATACATAAAGATATCTAGTTTAATGATATAGCCAAATATTTCTTAAAATTTTTTATTAACATATGTTTATGACGGTGAAAGGTTTAAAATCATTTTTTTAAATAAAAAAATTAATAAATAACATAATATATTGAATAAATTATTATTTATCAAGTATTTATACATAATAATAATTTTAATATTTTATCGAATAGACCACAAATTTTTACTGATTTTACCTAAAAAAGTTCTTTAAAAATTTTTTAAATAAATTATAATGAATTGAATTGGCCCCTATCAGCGAAAATTGTCTCTAAAATAAAAAACAACCTGACCAAAATCATTGTTTAATTTTAATAAAATACACTTTTCAATTCAACTAAAAAACATTACTAATACACCCCATACCCAAAAAATTAACCCTTATGATTGATATTATCCACTTAAAAAAAATGTATGTCAACCTCTTTGCAGCCTTAGTTTTAGCCGCATGTAACCAACCAATGCCTAAAAACACTAAACCCGATGTATTGGCGATAAATATGGATACCACCCTACTACCTGGGGAGGATATTTTTCAATATGCTAATGGTGGATGGATCAAGAATAATCCCATTCCTGCTGAGGAGAGTCAATGGGGCATTGGTAACTTAGTGTTAGAAGAAAATACCAAGCGGTTAAGAACAATCAGTGAAAGTGCTGCCAAAGAGAATGCAGTAAAGGGATCTGCAGCTCAAAAAATCGGTGACTTTTGGCAAGCCGCGATGGATACGCTAAAAATTGAAGCAGATGGTACCACTCCACTCAATACCTACTTTAATAAAATTGAAGCCATCAACGATACTAAATCCCTTTTATCCGTATTGGCAGAATTAGACCAGATCGGTGTTGTTGGTCCTATTCAATTTTTTGTAGCACAAGATGCAAAAAATAGTGATCTAAATGCGCTTCAACTTTGGCAAACAGGCATTGGCTTGCCTGAAAGAGAATATTATTTTAAGAATGATTCTTCTACACTTAACATAAGGAGGGCCTATGTAAAAAATATTATTCAAACGCTCGTGATGATTGGTGAGGATAGTTTGAAAGCTGCTAAAGCTGCCAATGATATTTTATCGCTAGAAACAACGCTTGCAAAGGCGCACAGGAAAATAGAAGACCTTAGAGATCCCTATGCAAATTATAACAAAATGAAATTTGCTAACCTTACTAAAATTTGTCCAGCTGTAAATTGGGATAATTATTTAATTGAAAATGGAATTGGTAAATCAGATTCAGTCATTGTAGGTCAACCTGCCTATTATCAAGCGCTGAACAATTTATTAAACCGTTCACAATTAAACACTTGGAAAACATTGATGCGGTATCGATTGACCAAAAGGTTTTCGGAAGTGCTCCCAGATAAATTTGGACAATTGGCTTTTGAATACAGTAAATTATTTACAGGTGCAAAGGAACGCAAGCCAAGATGGAAAAGAGTGATACGTGCTGAAGAAATTGCAATGGGTGAGTTACTCGGTCAATTGTATGTGAAAGAATTTTTTAATGAAAAAGCAAAGCAACGATATGAAAAAATGGTAGAAGATGTAAAGCTTGCCTACAGTGAAAGAATAAAAAAGCTTACTTGGATGAGCGACACTACTCAACAAAAAGCCCTGACAAAATTAGCTGCAGTAAAAATGAAAGTGGGCTATCCAAATAAATGGAAAGATTTTTCATCCATGGAAATGGTGAAAGAAAGTTATTTTCAAAACGTAGTAAATTCTACAAAGTGGTGGCACCAATATGAAATGAATAAACTAGGAAAACCAGTAGACAGAGAGGAATGGGATATGACGCCTCAAACATACAATGCCTACTACAATCCAAGCAATAACGAAATCGTTTTGCCTGCAGGTATTTTCACCGTACCCGGTTACAAAGATGAAGAGCTAGATGACGCGACCGTATACGGATATGCTGGTGCAAGTACTATTGGGCATGAAATAACTCATGGGTTTGATGATGAAGGTAGACAGTACGATGAGAAAGGAAATTTAAAAAGTTGGTGGACTAAAAATGATGAACAAGAATTTAATAAAAGAGCGGCTGTAATGATTAATCAATTCAATGCATTTGAACCTTTACCTGGAAGTCACATTAATGGTAAAGCAACCTTAGGTGAAAACATTGCTGACTTAGGTGGCATACTAATAGCGTTGGATGCATTTAAAAAAACAGCACAATTTAAAAACAATCAACCTATCGCTGGTTTAAGTCCGATAAAACGTTATTTCTTAGGCTACGCCTTAGGCTGGATGGGTTATCCAACAGAACAATCTTTGAAAAGTCAATTGATGACAGATGTGCACTCTCCTGCAAAATATAGAGTAAACGGACCCTTTGTCAATGTGAAAGAATTTTATAGTGCCTTTAATATTCAATCAAAAGATAAAATTTATTTAGCCGATAGTGTAAGAGTAAATATTTGGTAGGGAGGATTTTTAATCAAATTCGTAATCGATTATTCGATTACGAATTTGATTAAAATGAATCGATAATAATTACTTTCTTTTTAGTAAATAAAAGTTAGGTATGTTGGATTAGAATTTCTTTTGAAATAGAGTGCTTTTACTTTTTTGCCTTGATGCAAAAAAGTAACAAAAAAAATCAATCCTGCGAAAAAAAAGGCTGAAATTTTAAATACCAGCCTAAAATCAAGGAACTCGCGGGTAGAGTAAGTTACTTTAATGAGCGTGCTCGCTCAAACAGCCTTGATTTTTTAACGGCTGATATTTCAAATTTCTAGCACTTTTTATTCGAGGGCGTTTAAATAACTATTACATCAAATTGAATGACCCGAACTTTTTAGAAGCAACTAGTAAATGAAAAGATTACATAAAAAAAACGCTCATTAAAATGAGCGTTTTTTTTGAATTATTTTTGATGTCTATTGATTAAGATATCTTGTATTTCACTTAAGGAATGTCCCTTTGCTTGCAATAAAATTAAATAATGAAATAATAAATCTGCTGCTTCATTTTTAAATAAATCGGCATCATTATCTTTTGCTTCAATAACTAACTCAACTGCCTCCTCTCCTACTTTTTGTGCAATTTTATTGATTCCCTTTTCAAAAAGTGAACTCGTATAAGATTTTTCTGAAGGATTATTTTTCCTGTCAATAATTATTTTTTCTAACTCAAATAAAAAATTCGTAGTCGAATTTTTTTCACTCCAACAAGTATCAGTACCTGTATGACAAACCGGTCCAACTGGATCTACCTTAATCAACAAACTATCCTCATCACAATCGGAAGAAATTGATTTTAATAAAAGAAAATTTCCACTCTCCTCACCTTTCGTCCACAAACGATTTTTACTTCTACTAAAAAAAGTAACTTTATTTAATTCCTGTGTTTTGGCAAGTGCTGCTTCATTCATAAATCCAAGCATCAATACTTTCCCTGTGGTATTATCCTGCACTATCGCTGGAACAAGTCCATCCGTATACTTACTAAAATCAACGTTCATCTCTTTTTATATTTTCTTTTATTTGAGAATAATTTTAAAAAATTAAAGCGCTACTATTTCAAACGCACTCTAATATTATTGACTGATAAATATTTTTTTAATGCTAGTATTTCAATTTCTTTATAATGAAAAATACTCGCTGCTAAAGCGGCATCCGCTTTCCCTATATCAAAGACATCTTTAAAATGTTCCATACTACCTGCACCTCCAGAAGCAATTACTGGCACTGGCAAACTACTTGAAAGTTCTGCAGTAATATCTAAGGCAAAACCATTTTTTGTGCCATCATTATTCATAGAAGTCAGTAAAATTTCTCCAGCTCCTAAAGCAACCGCCTCTTTTGCCCATTCAATTGTTTTAGTATCCGTCTTTGTTCTTCCACCATTCAAATAAACATACCATTCACTATCGGCTTCTTTTTTTGAATCAATCGCCAAAACCACACATTGACTTCCAAACTCGTTACTTAATTGCTTTAGTAATGATGGATTTTTAAATGCCGCTGTATTGACCGAAACTTTATCTGCTCCATTTTGTAATAACAAAGCAACATCTTCAACTGAACTAATTCCTCCACCAACAGTAAAAGGAATATTTATATTAGCAGCAATTCTTTTAACCAATTCAACCAGCGTTTTTCTTTTTTCAATAGTAGCGGTAATATCTAAAAAAACTAATTCATCCGCTCCATTCTCTGAATACAAAATTGCCAGCTCCACAGGATCTCCCGCATCACGAATTGATTCAAAATTAATTCCCTTTACCGTTCTGCCATCTTTTATATCCAAGCAAGGAATGATCCTTTTAGACAAACCACGTCCACTTCCATTTGAAGAATTTATAAAAGATGGATGATTCGACTTATTAAAATTTTCTAGACTCATAGACTGAGATACTTTTAGTATCAGTTAAAATAAATGTATGATTCTGTCAAATCCTTCAGTGGATTCAACGGAACTTTTCCTTCATAAATAGCTTTACCAACAATAGCACCTGCACAACCTAAAGCATCTAAATTGAGCAAATCATTTAATTCACTTACACCACCGCTTGCAATTAATTTAATCTCGGGAAACTGCGCCAATATCGTTTTATATAAATCAACTGAAGGCCCTTCCATCACTCCATCCTTAGAAATATCGGTGCAGAAAATATTAGTTACTCCAAGACTTAGCATTTTACCAATAAAATCAAAAATAGTAATTCCTCCATCTTCCAACCAGCCGCTTATTTTTATATTCCCCTCCAATACATCTGCTCCAATTAAGAATCGATTAGTCCCAAATTCTAATAACCATTCTTCTAATAAGGAAGGTTGTTTAACTGCAAGACTTCCAATGGTAACCATTGAAGCACCTGCATTAAATATATTACTTACATCCTGAATTGTTTTCACCCCACCACCAAAATCAATAATCAATTCAGTAGAGGAAGCTACTGCTTCAAGCACTTTTAGATTAACAATACTTCCCGCTTTTGCACCATCCAAATCTACTATATGTACTCTGGTAATTCCAGCAGCTTCAAACTGTTTAGCTACTTCCAAAGGATTATCGTTGTACACAATTTTCTGGTCATAGTCTCCTTTCGTAAGGCGAACACATTTACCTTGAATAATATCTATTGCTGGAATAATTATCATGAGATAGTAATAAAATTTTTCAAAATTTGTTCTCCCACTTTTCCTGATTTTTCAGGATGAAATTGCACTGCATAAAAATTATCTTTTTCAAGCGCCGCACTATAAGGTATAATATAATCAGTGGTAGCAATGGTTGCAGCACCTAATGCAGCATAATAACTATGAACGGTGTATACAAATTCATTTTCATTAATTCCGGAAAATAAAACAGAATGATAGTCATAAATATTATTCCAACCAATTTGTGGAATTTTCTGATCCGCGGATGAGGAGGTTGGGAAAAATTTAACCTGCTCATCAAATATTCCTAAACAATTGGTGTCTCCCTCTTCGGAATGCTTACACATCAATTGAAGACCAAGGCAAATCCCAAGTACAGGTTGTTTCAAAGAAACGATCAATTGATCTAATTTTCTATCTCTCAAATATTGCATAGCAGCATTGGCATGCCCTACACCAGGGAAAATCACTTTATCGGCGCCTTTAATCGAAGCCATATCATCGGTAACTATAGAATCTACTCCTATTCGTTGCAATGCATATTGAACACTTTGAACATTGCCTGCATTATATTTTATGATTGCTACCATTTTAAAAAATATTTCTATTCAATATTTACTCACTGTCAAAATTTAAAGTACTCCTTTAGTACTGGGCAAAGAATCATTATTGATATCCTTCTTCACCGCCATTTTAATTGCTTTTGCAAAAGCCTTAAATATAGATTCAATTTTATGATGCTCATTATCTCCTGACGCCTTTATATTAAGGTTACACTTTGCAGCATCACTAAAAGATTTAAAAAAATGGAAAAACATTTCAGTCGGCATATCACCAATTTTCTCTCGCTTAAATTCAGCCTCCCATACAATCCAATTTCGTCCACCAAAATCAATAGCTACTTGTGCTAAGCAATCATCCATTGGTAACAAAAAACCATACCGCTCAATGCCTCTCTTGTCTCCTAATGCTTTAACCATTGCTTCTCCTAAGGCTAAGCCTGTATCTTCAATCGTATGGTGTTCATCAATTTGAAGATCTCCCTTACATTCAATAGCCAAATCAATATTTCCATGTCTAGCTAACTGATCCAACATATGATCAAAAAATGGAAGACCAGTTGAAATAGAAGAATTACCTTTTCCATCTAAATTAATATTTACCTTAATTTTTGTTTCATTGGTAATCCGATCATGCAGCACTTTTCTTTCAGGAGATTTCAAATATTCATAGATATCTTTCCAATCGAGTGATTCCAAAACAATCACCTCTTTTCGCAATGCTTCAATAGTAGTATTCATTTCAGCTGCCCCTTTACTTTCATCTGCATTTAACCAGATACCTTTTGCTCCTAAATTTTTCGCTAACTGCATATCTGTAATTCGATCACCTATTACAAATGAATTAACCAAATCATACTCAGGGTTATTAATATATTTTGTAAGCATGGCTACACCGGGTTTACGGGTTGGTGCGTTTTGCTCAGGAAGGGATTTATCTATATAAATTTCCGAAAAATGAATACCCTCATTTTGTAAACTTTTAATCAACAAATTTTGAATTGGCCAAAAAGTATTTTCAGGGAAACTAGCCGTGCCTAAACCATCTTGATTAGTAACCATTACTAATTCGAAATTAAATTCAGCAGCAATTTTTCCTAAATATTTAAAAATATTTGGATAAAATTCTAATTGATCGAAGGAATCAAGTTGATACGTGATGGGTGGTTCCTTTACTAACACTCCATCTCTATCAATGAATAAAATTTTACGTGCACCATTTATTTTATTGGATGCATTATTATCTTGACTATGTAGATTATTATTATTCATATTGATTTAATAAATTTAGTAATCGACTATTTTCTTCAGGAGTACCTATAGTTATTCGTAAACAATTATCGCACAAAATATCCTTACTTCTATTTCTAACTACTATTTCTTTTTGAGCAAGATAATTATATAAATTATTGGCATCTTTTACTTTCACTAAAATAAAATTTGCATCACTCTGAAATACTTTTTCGACAAAAGGGAAATTTGATAACTGATTAGTTAGTAAAGCTTTTTCATTCACCAATTCTTTAATCCATTCATTAACTTGATCAGTATGTTGCAAGGCTTCTAAAGCAAGTCCCTGTGAGGCTTCATTGATATTATAAGGAGGTTTAACTTTATTAAATAAAGCAATAATATCAAGAGAGGTATAACATAAACCAAGCCTTAAGGCTGCAAGCCCCCATGCCTTAGATAATGTTTGCATCACAATCAAATTAGGATACTCTGTTAGTTCTTGTATAAATGATTTTTGATTTGAATAATTGATATAAGCTTCATCAATAACAACAATACCTGGGAAATTATTTAAGAGAAATTCAATATCATTTCTATTAAGATTATTGCCTGTAGGATTATTAGGTGAACAAATAAATAACAACTTAGTATTTTCATCGACTGCAGATAAAATCCCTTCAACATCTAATTGAAATGCTGGTAACAAATTCACCTTTTTAATTTCCACATTATTAATATTTGAACTCACCTCATACATTCCATAAGTTGGCGGACAAATAATTACGTTATCTTTTACTGGATCACAAAATATACGATAAGCTAAATCAATTACTTCATCACTTCCATTGCCAATAAAAATATGTTCCGCAGGCACTCCTTTAATAGATGCAATGGCTAATTTTAATTGCCATTGCAATGGATCTGGATAACGATTAAAGGGCTCTGCTAAGGTAGAACCATATGGATTTTCATTAGCGTCTAATAGAACAGAGGCCTTACCGGTAAATTCATGCCGAGCTGAAGAATAGGGTGTTAGTTTTTTAATATTATCCCTAACCAATGAATTCAAATCAAAGGGAGCCCTTAGATCTGAAATTTTGGAAAATGTTTCTAAATTATTCTTGTCACTCATCGTTCAATATTTTATATACTATATAAAAAGGAAAATATTAATTTCACGCTTACTTCAATCTTAGTGTTACTGCATTTTTATGTGCATCTAATCCTTCAGCAGTCGCCATTATTTCAACTGAAGCGCCGATATTTTTTAACCCTTCTTCATTTAAATGTTGAAAAGTTATTTTTTTTACAAAGCTATCCAATGACACACCACTATATGCTTTTGCATAACCATTCGTAGGTAATGTATGATTGGTCCCTGAAGCATAATCTCCAACACTTTCAGGAGAAAAATGTCCTATAAAAACGCTACCAGCATTAACCACTTTTTCAGAAAGTTCAATTGCATTGTCAGAAGCAATAATTAAATGTTCTGCTGCATATTCATTTAATAAATTAAATGCTGCAGAAGTATCTTCCATTACAATAAAACGACTATTATTGATAGCTGCCTTTGCAATATCTTTTCTAGTTAACAAAGGCAGTTGTAGTTCCAATTCTTTTTGAACATCTTCTACAACTCTTAAAGAACTTGCAACTAATACTACCTGACTATCCACACCATGTTCTGCCTGACTCAAAAGGTCAGCTGCTACATAAGCCGCATGACTAGTTTGATCAGCATATACGGCTACTTCGCTAGGACCAGCAGGCATATCGATTGCTAATCCTTCTTTGTTAACGAGTTGTTTAGCGCAAGTAACATACTGATTTCCTGGACCAAATATTTTATATACTTGTGGGATAGAAGCAGTACCATAAGCCATGGATGCAATCGCTTGTACACCTCCAATTTTATAAATATTTTTTAACCCAACTAAATGAGCTACATATAAAATAACTGGATTAACTTTTCCATTTTTATCACAAGGAGTACAAACTGTGATATCTCTACAACCAACCATCACTGCAGGTATTCCTAACATTAATAAAGTAGAAAATAAAGGTGCAGAACCACCTGGAATATATAAACCCACCTTTTGAATACCAACCGATTTTCTCCAACAAATAACTCCAGAAGTAGTTTCAATTTTCTCTACTTCCTGAACTTGAGCGAAGTGAAATTTTTCAATATTTTGTTTTGCAATAGCAATAGCCGCTTTCAAATCATCACTCACTAAAGATTCTGCTGCTTTAATTTCATCATCACTTACCAGCAATTCATTTAGTTCAACGCCATCAAATTTTAATGCATACTTTTTTACAGCCTCGTCCCCATTCAATTTGATATCCAACAAAATTTTAGACACGGACTCCTCCAATTGACTACTATCAAAAGCAGGTCTTTTTAAGATTACATTCCAATCAGTTGATGGTGGATTGTTAAATAAATTTTTCATAATCACATTTTTTCAAACCGTATAATAGAAATTATACAATCATCTTTTCAATTGGTATCACTATGATTCCTTCAGCTTCGAATTGCTTCAACTTTTCAATCACATCCCAAAAATCATTTTCATTGACTACACTTTGAATACTACTCCATCCCTCTTCTACTAAAGGAACAACGGTTGGGCTTTTCATTCCTGGTAAGAGAGAAAAAATATTTTTCAACTGATGATTAGGAGCATTCAATAATATATATTTATTATTTTTTGCTGTTTTTACTGAATTGATTCTTAAGAGTAATTTTTCTAAAATCAATTGCTTCTCGGCTGTGAGGTTTTTATTGACTGATAAAACTGCTTCTGACTGAAGAATAACTTCTACTTCCTTCAATCCATTGGTAAAAAGGGTACTGCCACTACTCACTAGATCACAAATTGCATCTGCCAATCCAATACTAGGTGCAATTTCAACTGACCCACTGATCTCATGAATTTCTGCTTCTATATTTTTATCTTTCAAATATTGCTGAAGGATCGTAGAATAAGTAGTAGCAATTTTTAAACCTCTTAAATCCGCTATAGAATTATATTGAACAGCTTTTGGAACTGCGATACTCAATCGACACCTTCCAAAACCCAATCGATAAGCAATATCGATGTCTTTATTTTTTTCAAGTAAAACATTCTCCCCCACAATTCCTATGTCTGCCACTCCATCATATACATATTGAGGAATATCATCATCCCTAAGAAAAAACACTTCAATTGGAAAGTTGAATGCAGCGGCCTTTAATTGTTTATTGCCATTGTTTAATTCTATTCCACACTCTTTTAATAATTTAATAGAGTCCTCATAAAGTCTACCTGATTTTTGAATTGCAATTTTAAGCATATAATTAATTTGTAATATTATATTAAATCTATATTGTTTAGTTCGTTGTCAAATTATAAAAAACAAAAAAGGCTTACGTTTTAGGTAAGCCTTTTAATTAAAATATGTTGATCTACATACAAATCTTATTAGCTTACCCTTCGGTAACGTAATGATGATGGTGTATGTGATTAATTGCTTTCATTTATAGTACAAAGTAAAGACTGATAAATTATTTTACCAAATAAAATTTAAAATGAATCTATAACTACTCCTAAACCCGGTGTATCGGTATAAATAATCTTGCCAAAGTCAAAGCCAACACCTTTAGCAGTATCTTCTGCCAATAAAAGGGGGCCATCCATATCAATATAATCCACCATTGGCGCCAATTGAGCAATAGCAGCTGTGCCAACAGAGCTTTCATTCATACAACCAATCATTACTTTCATATCCAGCTCCCTAGCCCTTTTAATCATACTGCGTGCAGGTGTAATACCACTACATTTGGTCAATTTAATATTAACTCCGTGAAAATGTAAGTGACATTTGTCTATATCAGACGCTGAAACACAGCTTTCATCAGCAAAAATTGGTAAGGAGGACTTATCAAATAGCGTTTTCATATCTTCCCAGTTATCCTTAGCTAAAGGCTGCTCCACTAGCTCAACACCCAGTTGCTCTAAAATTGGTATTTTATGCAAGGCCTGTTCTAAAGTCCAGCCAGCATTAGCATCTACCCTAAATACAGCATTCGTATGTTTTCGTAAAGCTGCCACCATTTCTATATCATCAGGTACCCCCACCTTAATTTTATAAATTGGCCAGGGTTTTTCTTTCATTTTTGAAACCATTTGATCGATGGTGTCTATTCCAATTGTAAAATCAGTTTGCGGACTTTTAGAAGTATCTAGCTGCCACAATTGATGCAACTGTTTACCCTTCATTTTACCATAAATATCCCAACCTGCCATATCCAATGCACAAACTAAAAAAGAATTATTAGGGAATAAATGATGTAAATAATGCCAATACCGTTCAGGATCTGAAAAAGAAAATTTCTGTAAGAATATTTTTTTTCGATCTAGATCCCCTAGCATTTTATCAATAGGTAAGTCATAATAACTAATTGCAGGCGCCTCACCATAGCCTTTAATACCTAGATAATTCAACTCAACTATCAATGTAGGCTGATGCGTCTTGGTACCTTTAGAAATAGTAAAGGGATGCTTGAACGATAAATTATACTCCTTTGCATTAAAGTCCATCATCAGACGAAGTTAAATACTAATTATTAGTTGGATACAATAGTAGAATTTACCCATAGGATAAAGGTAGAATACTTTGGATTAGGGCATAGGAAATTTTCTATACCATTTGCTTATTAAAGATTTAATTATACTTCATAATCAAGAGCTTATATCATTATAATAGGCTATTGGTCATTCTATTGACTAAAAAAATCAATCCGTCATATCCTCTTCCAGGTTTCAGCATCAGTTACCCTAATAATAAGGTTCGCTATACCGTTATACATTAAACTGACACATTTTTTTAATCCGATAATTAATCTACTATGAAAAAGAAAATCCTACAACTTTACCTAACGGTAGTTAGCCTTTTTTTATTAATTAGCAGCACATCCTTTGCTTCTAATTATTATGTTGACCCGTCTTCTACTTCACTTACTACCAATGGAACACTGGCTAATCCATGGAAGACAATTGCGCAAGTGAATACTGGTACTACGCTATTAAATCCTGGAGATACTGTTTTCTTTAAAAGAGGACAAACCTATTCAGGTAGATTAACTATTGGGAGATCTGGTTTAGCAGGAAAACCAATTGTTTACACACCCTATGGAACGGGAGCTTTGCCAGAATTTGATAATTCAATTACGGCCATCATTACTTTAACCAACAGAAGTTATGTTGTTATCAATGGAATAAAATTTATTGATAATAGTATTAGTGGTCCAGATCCATTACATCAAATTCAAGCAAAAATTTCAATTGCAATGCTATTGTACAATTCACCTAATAATACCATTTCCAATTGCGACTTTTCATTAGTAGGAATAGGAATTGCAACTTATACAGGTTCGGATAATACAATCATTACTGGAAACTATATGCATAATATGAGGATGGTAAAAAATACACCTACATCAGTAAACAGTAATGATGATTATGGTGCAAATCCAATGGTTTTAGGAAGTTCAAACAATACAGTAAATAATAATTTATTTGAAGAATGTTGGGCGCTAAGTTATGATTATGGATATGATGGAGGAGCTGTAGAACTTTATGGAGCAGCAGTAAACAATAACACCATTATGTATAATACGGCTATCAATTGTAATGGTTTTATGGAAATAGGTAGTGGTTCAGGAGGGGTTTCTAACAACAATATAATCGCGTACAATAAAATAATAAATTGTGGTCTCCTAGGTACCTTTCAAAATGCAGGTGCTTATATAACTAGTATTAACAACTTACAATATTTAAATAATACGGTAGTAGAAACGGTACGCCAGCAATCACTTCCCAGTAGCCTATTTTATATGGCTGCAGCTAGCGGACCAGCAGGAATGGTTGTTTTAAAAAATAATATATTTTGGCTTTCCTCTGGAATAAATTTTGCAGGCACTAAATTTAATACGTCTGCAATGGTTCACTCAAATAATATTTTCAGGATGTCGAGTGGAACCTTAGGAGTAACGCTAAACAGTAGTGAAATACTAAGTAGCACGGCCAATCTTTTTACCAACACAACAGGATTACCAGCACTATGGAACTTCAGCCCATTGTCTAGTTCTCCTGCAATTAATTTTGGTATTCCTGTTGGCTATTCAAAAGATTTTATTGGAAATACTATCATAGGAAATCCAGATGCAGGCATTTTAGAATTAGTATCTTCAACAACAGCACCCTTAAGCTCAACTGCAACTGCAGGTAAAATCAGTTGCAATGGTGGTAGCACAACCGTTACCGTTAGTGCAACAGGTGGTACTGCACCATACACAGGAACTGGTAGTTTCGTTGTAACCGCTGGAACTTATAATTATACGGTTACTGATGCTAAAGGTCTTTCAGCCACATCCGCTATCACCGTAAGTCAACCTACTGCAATCAGTGCAACACTTTCAGCAGGAAGCATCACAGTGAATGGGGGAACTACTTCAATTAGTGTTGCGGCTTTAGGAGGAACCATTCCTTATGCTTACAATATCAATGGAGGGGTTTTTCAAACCGCCAATACCTTTACTAATTTAATCGCAGGTACCTATACCCTTGCGGTGAAAGATGCAAATGCTTGTAATGTCAGTAAGAGTGTAACGATTACTCAACCCGCAATTGTTCCGTTAAGTTCTACTGCAACAGCAGGTACTATCAGTTGCAATGGTGGTAGCACAACCGTTACCGTTAGTGCAACAGGTGGGACTGCACCATACACAGGAACTGGTAATTTC
>CANCRO010000046.1 GCA_947380605.1 Chitinophagaceae bacterium | reverse complement strand
ATGCTTTCAAAACTTATATAAAAAGATGGGCTTTCAAGCATCCTACTCCTTGGGACTTCTTTAAAACAATGGATAACGTTTCTGGCGAAAACCTAAGTTGGTTTTGGAAAGCTTGGTTTGTAGAAAATTACAAATTGGATCAAGCAATTGCATCGGTTGATTATGTAAGTAACGATCCAGCTAATGGAGCGATAGTAACCATTGCCAATTTGGATCAAATGGCTATGCCTGTAAATTTATCTTACGAAACAGTTAGTGGTGTAAAAGGAAAAATTAATTTGCCTGTGGAAATTTGGAATAATACCTATTACAAAAAAGTAAAAATACCTTGTATTGAAAAGCTTAAAAAAGTAGCTATTGATGCAGAAAAAGTTTTTCCAGATATTAATTTCAGTAATAATGAGTGGAAGGGAAATTAATTTGACCTATTCAAATCTTTGATACTTTGAAAAAAGGGGTAGTCTTAAAAAGATTATCCCTTTTTTTGTTTTACTAAGTCAGCGACAATTTTATCTATCGGAAGGGTTAGTTGCTGGCTAGAAAAATGCTCCCAATCTACCAATCGAAAGCTTTCTATTTGTCGAGTTTTTTCATACACTTGAAGTTGTTGCTCATCAAAATCAAACTCTTTTATCTTGAGTGGTACCATAATAGGTTCTAGGGCTATTGCTTCATAGTAGATAGACAATATCTGGTGTGCATTATTAAATGCGCTAATTTGAAAAAAATCTGTTGTATAAAGATGGTCGCCGATAGATACATTAAGATTCATTTCCTCCATGAACTCTCTTTTTAAACAATCCCTAGTACCTTCTCCGATTTCTAGACCACCACCTGGAAATTTTGTATAATATTCACCTCTTATATATTCATCACTTACCAATACTTGCTTTTTTTCATTCATTAAAATCCCATAAACTCTTACGGTTAAAGTCAAACTCATCCGATTTATTTTTTTACTCTTTTAATATAATTCCAACCTACTACCACAAGAATCATTAAGGAGATGATTACCGGTATCCAAAATGCATAAGGAGTGTCTTTATACGGTATGGGTACATTCATTCCATAAATACTAGCAATTAATGTAGGTACGGTTAATACGATCGTAAGTGTAGTAAGTCGTTTCAGCACTTCATTCTGATTATTACTTATGATACTAGCGAATGCATCTAATGTACTACTTAGGATATTTGTGTAGGTATTGGCCATCTCAAGGGCCTGACTAGTTTCTACAATTAAGTCATCTAGGAAATCTTTTTCATCCTCATTCAATTGTAAAAAATTAGTCCTCACCATTTTCATCATCAACAACTCATTGCTTCTTAAGGCAGTTAAAAAGTACACGAGACTTTTTTGAATACGCATTAATTGAAGGAGTTCTTCATTTCTATTGGCAACATATAATTTGTGTTCCAAATTATTGCGTCGCATATTAATCTCCTTTAAATGATCTTGAAAATTATTGATTACTTTTTCAAATATTTTCAACACCATCATATTTTTCTTATCTGGATTTCTATTTTGAAAAGTAGTAAGAAATTTTTTGATGGCTTCGTTTTCAAAAGAGTTGACCGTTACAATCTGGTTGTGTGTTAAAATGATACAAATAGGGATAGTGATATAAAATGCATCACTGTCATTGAATGAAATATTTTCAGTAGGAGTTTTGATAACAATTAATTTCACATTGTCGTCAATTTCAAAACGACTGCGCTCATCAATATCTAGTGAATCCTTTAAAAAGTCAATAGGTATATCAAGCGATTCGCTCAGTTCTGAGAATTCTTCTTGACGTAATGGGGGCAATACATTTACCCAAGATCCATCTTCCGGCTTATCGATAGCGATGGTTTGATGCTCTATATTTTTAAAGTATTGAATCATAGATTATATCTTGAGGGATGATGGTTTAATTTTCTCAACTACTTAATTTAAAATTTCATTTAATCTAATTCAATTACCCCTGAATAAACCAGTTCGGCTGGTCCACAAAGCCAAATATTGTCAAAATGTTGGTCATCAATTTTATTAAACTCAACACTTAAATTACCTCCTAAAGTGGTTACTCTTACTGTATTAAAACCTTTTTCATTATGAGCAGATAATAAAGCTGCTGCAGTAACACCAGTACCACAGCTAAGTGTTTCATTTTCTACGCCTCTTTCATAGGTTCTTACAAAAATTGAATCTTCCCCAGTAGACTCTACAAAATTAACATTAATACCTTTTTCAGCAAATTCTTTACTGTATCTAATTTCATGTCCGGTAGTGGCTACATCAATATTTTTAACCTCATTGTCAAATTTCACAAAATGGGGTGAACCCGTATTGATAATTGCATAAGAATTATGATAGTTGACTAAATCAACATTTTGCATTTGTAAACTAACCGTCCCATCTCCATCAATTTCGGCTTTATGATCACCATCAATGGCGATAAAATTATAGGTACTTCTAATTATTCCCCGATGATAGGCAAATTGCACTAAACACCTGCCGCCATTGCCACACATCGTACTTTGATTACCATCAGAATTATAATAGATCATTTCAAAATCATAACCTTCTTTCTTTCCAAGTAGCATTAATCCATCAGCCCCCACACCATAATTCCGATTGCAAATATGCTTTACCTGTTTCGAAGTTAAATTAGCATATTCATTGCCTCTATTATCTACAATTACAAAGTCATTCCCTGTTCCCTGGTATTTATAAAATTCAATTTTCATCTTTAAATTTTTGAATCAGTAATTATTTGTAATGATTGTTTGATTAAATTTTCTACCGCAAGATTACTATCTTTTGAAAAGTCTTTTGTAATTCTATTAGCTATAATGGCATTTAAACTAAGGCATTGGTGGCCTAATAATTTACCAAGACCATAGATTGCAGAAGTTTCCATTTCAAAATTAGTAATCTGGTGGTTACCAAATCTAAAACTGGTCAACTGATCAATCAAAAGGGGATGGCCTAGCCTTAAGCGCAATATTCTACCTTGCGGTCCATAAAATCCAGGACAGGTTACAGTGATTCCTTGATGATAAGGATGAGTAAAATGTTTTAGCAATTGTATACCCGCCATTTGGATATAGGGGTAAATTTTATTGGATTCTAATTGTGTATGGATATTAAATGCTTGGAGTAATTGTAGCTCCACTTCATTAGTTTCTCTTCGATAATAGTGCATCAAATTGTCCAATCCTAATCCGAAAGTGGAGGCAACTAAGCTATCTACTGGAATATCTTTTTGCAAAGATCCAGAGGTTCCAAATCTTATTATTTTAAGAGTGGTAAGGTTTTCTTTTATTGTCCTGGTTTCAAAATCTATATTGACTAGTGCATCTAGTTCGTTTAAAACAATATCAATATTGTCTGGTCCAATTCCTGTGCTTAAACAAGTGAGTCTTTTATGACCAATGAATCCTGTATGCACTATAAATTCTCGGTGCTGATTTTCGTATTCAATGTTATCAAAATACTTACTCACTTCCTTTACTCTGCCAGGGTCGCCAACTATTATAATCGTATCTGCAATTTCTTCTGGTCTGCAATTGATATGATATACAGCCCCTCTGTCATTAATAATAAGTTCTGATTCAGCTATTGGGTTCATATTTTTAGTTTCGAACACCGAATTTCGTACTAACTCTTTACAATTTCTAATTAAAAACGCCTATTTTTGCCGAGCAAATTAAAATCCTACTGATTAGCTTGAAAGTTGGTTGAAATAATATCATCTTTTTTAATAATTGGAATAAGTTCTTTTTAAATAACAGCTTTTGTAAATAAATAATTGCTGTTTATTCAATTCTTTTAAGGTTCTGTGGCCGAGTGGCTAGGCAAAGCTCTGCAAAAGCTTCTACACCGGTTCGAATCCGGTCGGAACCTCTTGTTTATCATCCCTCTCCCTATGGAGGGGGAATTTTTTTACTATGACATTAAAATTTTTGCATTGGTTAGGTATAATCGCTTGCGTTAGTCTGGTGATTTCTTGTTGGCTACCTTGGACCTATTACGCTGATGCGCACATATTAAATGAGGCTGATAGAACCTTTACTGGGTTTTATTCTTACCAAAATAATTATGGTAAACCTGGTAAAATGCTGGTGCTGACGGCTACCTTTTCTTTAATTTTGATTTTATTACCTAAAATATGGGCTAAAAGAACCAATCTTTTTGTTTGTGCGCTCGGAGTAGGCTATGCGGTGAAGACCTATATTTTATTTGTATCCTGCTATAATGCGTATTGTCCTGAAAAAAAAATAGGCATTTATTTGATGCTAATTGCCACCATTGCTATGCTGATTTCTTCAGCATTTCCTAGCCTTGCTTTAAAACCAATTAAAGCAAAAGAAAAAGACTAGTTGAATTTAATTTTGGAATGCACATTCCTAAATTCCATAACCTTTATTTCTTAACTTCTTTTGCCCAGGCATCTTTTAGAGAAACGGTTCTGTTAAAAACCAGCTTTTCTTTAGTGCTTTCTTTGTCAAGGCAAAAATATCCTTTACGTATAAATTGAAAATGATTTCCAATTGCAGCATTCAATAAGGAGGGTTCTATAAAGGCTTTAGGTATAATTTGAAGTGAGTCAGGATTGATATATTCTTTAAAATCTCCTTCTTCTTGAGAGGGGTTTTCAGCATTAAATAATCGGTCATATAATCGAATTTCTGCCTGCAGTGCATGTTGGGCGCTCACCCAATGAATAGTTCCTTTTACTTTAATTTCACTGGTATCTGCTCCGCTTTTACTTTCAGGGATATAGGTAGCGTGTATTTCACTAATATTACCGGCTGCATCTTTTAAAAAATGATTGCATTGAATAATATAGGCACTTTTAAGTCTTACTAAAGCACCGGGTGCTAGTCTAAACCATTTTTTTGCTGGCTCTTCCATAAAATCTTCCTGCTCAATCCATAACTCTCTACTAAATTGAACTTTTCTGTGGCCATAAGATTCGTCGGGTCCGTTTTCACACATCAATTCTTCAGTTTGCCCTTCGGGATAATTAGTGATCACCAATTTAACAGGCTCTAGCACTGCCATTACTCTTGTAGCTTTGAGGTTTAAATCTTCCCGGACACAAAATTCAAGTAAACTTACGTCTATCAAATTTTCTCTTTTAGCGATTCCTATTCTTTCACAAAAATTTCGAATACTTTCCGGCGTATATCCTCTGCGTCTCATTCCGCTGATAGTAGGCATTCTAGGGTCATCCCAACTTTGTACATGCCCCTCTGTAACTAGTTGAAGTAATTTACGTTTACTCATTACCGTATAGGTCATATTAAGACGAGCAAACTCATATTGTTTGGAAGGAAAAATTTCCAATGTATGAATGAACCAATCGTATAACTCACGGTGAGGGATAAACTCAAGGGTACAAATACTATGCGTTATATTTTCGATACTATCGCTTTGGCCATGAGCAAAATCATACATCGGGTAGATGCACCATTGGTCACCAGTACGGTGGTGATGGGCATGTTTGATTCGATAAATGATTGGATCTCTCATGTGCATATTGTTTGCAGCCATATCGATCTTTACTCTTAAAACCTTTTCTCCATCTTGATAAGTACCTGCTTTCATTGCAGCAAAAAGAGAAAGATTTTCCTCTATACTTCTATCTCTAAAAGGACTGTTTTTACCAGGTTCTGTAGGAGAGCCCTTTAAAGCCGCAATTTCATCTGGTGTAGAATCATCCACATAGGCTAATCCTTTTTTAATGAGCGTTACGGCAAAACTATAAATCTGATCAAAATAATCACTGGCATAGAATTCATTCGACCAATTAAAACCTAGCCATTTTACATCTTCTTTTATGCTGTCTACATATTCTGTTTCTTCTTTGGCTGGATTGGTATCATCAAAACGAAGGTTGGTTTTGCCACCATATTTAATAGCTAAACCAAAATTTAGGCAAATACTCTTGGCATGCCCAATATGTAAATAACCATTCGGTTCAGGTGGAAAACGAGTAAGTATAGATTGATATTGACCACTAGCTAAATCTGTTTCTATAATTTCTTCTATAAAATTCAAGCTCTTTTCTTCAGACATTTTAATGATTTTCTAGTACAAATTTAATTAAGATATTTTAAATGGCTTCTGACTTTCCTGATAACTAGTTTAATTGGGTAATTAACTAATAAAAAAAGCCTTTTCATCTACTGGGATGAAAAGGCTTTTTTAAAGAATTTAAATTTAATCCGCTTTTCCCATCCTCCTTAGGTAGGAAGCATGAGATGCGATCGCTTGACGCATTTTCGGATATTCTACGTAATTAATATTAAAATCAAAGCAAGTCTGTTTAATTATTTTGCTGATGGCTGGATAATGAACATGAGAAACCTTTGGAAATAAATGGTGCTCAATTTGAAAGTTTAACCCACCTACCAACCAAGAAATCAGTTTGTTTTTAGTAGCGAAATTGGCAGTAGTTTGAATCTGGTGAATTGCCCATTCATTTTCAATTTTATTGGAATCTACAGTTGGTAAAGGAAAAGCTGTTTCCTCCACCGTATGTGCTAACTGAAATACAATACTGATAATAAAACCAGTCACCATACTTGCAATTAGAAAACCTACCATCCATTGCACAAAGCCTACAGTGAAAATAGGAATTACCATAAAAACTACAGCGTACCCCACTTTAGCTGACCAAAAACCAAGGTGTTCTTTTACAGAGAATTTTTTGATAGGAACAGAACCAATTCTTTTATTAAAATATTTTTGATAATCAGTCATAAAAATCCAGATCAAATGCAATAGGGTATATAGAAACCAAACATAATAATGTTGAAAGCGGTGCATCCAGTAACGTTTTTGGGTAGTGCACATTCTTAAATAGGGCTTTATTTCAATGTCATCATCTACTCCGTCTATATTAGTGTAGGTATGGTGAATAATATTGTGTTTCATATTCCACATGATGCTACTTGCGCCCAAGCAATTGACAGATACAGCGGCCATCTTGTTTAGGAATTTGCTTTTACTAAAGCTTCCATGACCACCGTCGTGCATCACATTAAAACCAATAGCAGCGGTGAAACATCCCAACAGAACACATTCAATAATTGCTAGTAGGGTAGAAGGTGTGAAATAAACTAAATGAATGTATAAGGCTATATAGGTTAAAAAGAAAAAAATGGCCTTAAAAAAAAGATTGAAATTTCCAGTAGATGATTTCTTCCTATCAATGAAATACTGATTGACTCTTTGCTTCAATTCCTGGTGAAAATCTGTACTATTTTGAATGAATTTTGGGGTTGCCATTGAATTGAATTTTATATACAAGCAAGTTACACCATAAATGTAAGTTATTTGATTTGAATTAGCTTGAATTAGGTATTTTCTTTAATAAAGCAGTCAAAATTGCTCAATCCAATCATTTTTGAACTGATAAAACCTTCACCGTATTTAACGCCAATCATCTTACCCAACATTTTGGCTCGATAAATAATACTCTCCAAAAAATCAGGTGTCGAAATGTAGGTCTGTGGTTCGTTTAAACTAGGGCTATCAAACTGTGTTCCATAAGCTTTAATTGCTGCTAACTTTTGATCCATTACCGCTGAGATGTCAATTACAAAGTTGGGTGTAAGGTATTTATCTTGAATATAATTAAAGACATATTTAGGCCTCCAGGGTTTTTGTAATTCCCCATCGAGTTGCGTTTCAATTTTTACCAATCCGGATAAAAAAGCAGCATTTTCAACTAATTGAGCGCTTCTTCCATGATCAGGATGTCGATCAGATGGTGCATTGCAGAATATAATTTCAGGTTGATACTTTCTGATAGTGCTGATTACTTTTCGCTGGTGAGCTTCATCATTGGTAAAAAAGCCATCAGCCATTTGCAAATTTTCTCTCAGATCCAATTGTAAAATTTTGGCTGCAGCTGCTGCTTCCGCCTTTCTAGTTTCAATAGTACCACGAGTACCTAATTCACCTTGGGTGAGGTCAACAACTCCTGTTGTTTTTCCATTCTTTTTTTCATTTAGCAATATGCCGCCGCAAGAGAGCTCTGCATCATCAGGGTGAACAGCAAAAACTAGCAAATCTAATTTCATTCTATGGATATTTTTGTGATGAATTCTTTGGCTAAAAACTATTATTTATTTAATAAATTTCACTTTTAATCTTATCCTCTAATTCCGTAAAGTCTTTCTACCTCTTGTACAATTTTTTCAATTTCATAATCCTCTCCATTTTTATCATACGGTTGCTTTAAACTAGTTGAAAAGAAAAATGCAATGGTTTGATATAAGCCAGCGGTTAAACCACCCTTATATTCCCTTATAATTTCGTAACAATTATTTCCTGTTTCACGATTAATTAATTTCATTAACACCTTGCCTTGGTAGATTGACAAATTAGTCAAGGGAGTAGTGAATTCTTTTCTCAATTCTTTTTCTCTCGTCTTAATGTAATTCTTCCGTTCCTGTTCAATGCTAATAGCAACTAATTTCCTATTGATATCATTAATCACCATTCCAGCACGCCTAGCATAAGGGTATGTTACATAAACTGCATTTCTTAATCTAGTCCATTTGGCTTGATTATCTCTTTGAGCCTGGGTGAGTCTAGAATAAAAATTGATATCAACCAATGTTTTCGCTTCAATTGTATCGCCATTGTAAATCATAGCATAACTAAGAATAGTGTCTCTATTGGCTAGTTGTTGTGCCAATAGGTTTTCTTTCCCTAAATTAAAGAGGATAAATAACACTAGGAGAGTCCATAATTTATATGAAATAAAACGAACCATTGAATTTCAAAATTACAAAAACCAAAAAACTGATTGAAGCTATTTAATTTATTTTGATGATTTGATTAGAAGATCTAAAACTACTTCTGTATCAAATTTTCAAAATATTAATTTGCCAATAAAAACATATAAAACAAAGCGATTGCTGCAAATGCTAAAACAATTGCTCCTGTTGATTTTGAAAGACTGGCTCGATGGATCATACTCATCACCATTCCAATCGCCATAATAATTAATCCAATCCACACCAGGTTAATATAGGGGAAAATGTACGCCTTAAGCGTGACAAAATCAATCATCGAACTGGATTCCTTAACGCCAATTTTCATTTTGGTTTGGTCTGAACTTACCCCAGCAAATTTCACATAGAGATTCTGCGCATATACGGTATCATCAATTTGATTGATGCCAAAGCTATCTACCACAATCATTGGAGCAGCATGATACGTATTGCCTTCTGTAGATTTAATAGTGAATTCTGCTAAAACAGCAGGACCATTAACTGGGAAATTAAATTTATTGGTAACAGGATTTTTTACAACTTGATTCAAAATCATATACCCCTTGGAATAAAATAAAGTATCACCTTCTGCCATTTCATTTATTTTAAAACTGGCGGTATCTTCATTGGCATCTGGATTAAGGGCATAAGAAATATAGGTGAAGACATCATGGGTTAAATAATTCTTGGTGTCAGGATTGCTACTCATGTTATTATCCTTCATTAAATAGACATCTGGGCTCAAAATAAAAGACTCTTTTACTTCATCTGAATTTTCATCTTTTCTTTCAAAGGCTAAATGGTAGAAACGTCTTCCTTTTTCTTTTCCTACACTATCATGCAAATAGGTAACATCATAGGGACCCATTTTTTTTGATACTTGACGAATCAGATTAATATTTTCTGCAGGATTGTCTTGTTGCTTAGTCAACGGATCGACACCCATTTGAATTTGAAAATCTTTGAATTTCTCTTCACTGATTACTTTTTTATTTGCTGATGAAATCAATATTCCTACAATCATCAGCGCAAATCCAAGGTGAGATAACGAGCCACCGGCTGATTTCAATTGACCATTTAAGCCTGACCAGATATAGCTTGCATTAGCAATTACTGAATAAATCGTTACAAAAATTCCTATATAAACTGCCCCTAAAAATCCAGCTCCTTGTTTGTAATAAGTAATTGGATAAAAAATGATCAATAAAGTAGTGATTACTATTGTAATGATGGTAGGTAGTGCAATTTTTTTAATTACGAAGGAAGAACCAGTACTTTTATATTTCAGGTATTGGGTTACTGCACTTAAAAATCCTAAAATAATCCCTACCAATATCATTACCTTATTGTAGGAAAATTCAATATCCTCTGGAGGTGCGAGTTTAGATCCAAAAATAGCATTGATTACTGGAGTAGATGTTTTAGCTATGATAAACATGGCTGATAAAAACAAGACTAATGATCCAATAAACATCCAAAATTCGCGTGAGCTACTATTTTCTTCTCTTAGTTCTGCGGGCATTTTTTTGTAATGGAAGAAAAAATAAACTAAAGCAGGAACAGAAAATGTAAAAAGGAAAATCCGGATTAAGTTAAACATGGGTCTTCCTGATTCTGCAAAAGCATGTACCGATGTATCGCCCAATATGCCTGTTCGAGTTAAAAAAGTAGAGTAAAGAATAAAAACAAAAGTGAGCATGGCAAAAATATAACTAGCCCTTAAAGAGTGGCTAGTAGCTTTATAAATAACCATGGTATGAAGTCCAGCCACCAAAATCATCCAGGGTACAAGGGAGGCATTTTCCACCGGATCCCATGCCCAATATCCGCCGAAGGAAAGGGACTCATAGGCCCATTTGCCACCCATCATTATTCCTACTCCCAATACACAGGCGCTAAATAATGTCCAGGGTAAAACAGGCTTTATCCAATCTCCATATCTTTTTGATTGTAAGCCTGCATAGGCATAGGCAAAAGGAACAATTGTAGAAGCAAATCCTAGAAATAAAACAGGAGGGTGTATCACCATCCAATAGTTACGTAATAAAACATTTAAACCTACACCATCTTTGATCATGCTTAAATAATTGGGCATTCCAAAAATTGGTCCATTGATTTCATTTCTTGTAAGTACGAAAGGGCTATTGCCAATCTTGGTGCCAAAAATATAAACCCCCATGATCATCATGGCTAAAAAAAGTTGGGCAAAACTAATTACAGTCATTACGGGTGCTTCCCATTCCTTACTTTTTTTGATTAGAAACATCCCAATGATACTATGCCAAATACTCCAAAGCAAAAAACTACCACTTTGATCTTCCCAAATAGACGCAAACAAATATTTAAATTCTAACTCTTTGGAAGTATGCTTGTAACCGAAAAGGTATTCGATATAGTGATGAGAACAAATATAAAAAATAGAGGAGAAAACTATGACTACAGCAGCTGATTGAGTTACAAAGCTGATTCTAGCAAATCTTAACCAAGATAATTTCTCTGAGTGATCGATTTTTTTACCCGCTATAAAAAAGGAAAGGGTACTAAGTAGGGAAGCTGTAAAAGCTATAAGAACAAAAATATGTCCGACTTGACCTATCCATAGGTGCTCTCCTTCAAATTGCATAATTTTTCTTTGGTTTTATTCACGGGTTCAACTATTGGAATGAACCTTAAAAAATATTTCAACTAATTATTTCGTAGTTACGATTTCTTTTTCTAGTTGCTTTTTATCATCCTTATATTTACTTGGACATTTCAATAATATGTCGGTACACTCAAAAATTTCGCCTTGCATTTTCCCCTTCAAAACGATTCTTTCACTGTGCTCTAGTTCTGGCGGCTTGGTATTAAGATAGACTACTTTTGCTCTGCCACCCAAACTATCAATCGCTGTGAAGGAAAGATAATTTGGATTTTTTGCTGGGTCGTATTCTAGCGGAACAGACTTATCAAGTCTAGCAATTAAATGAACAAATTTCCCTTGCTTTTTTTTGGCAGAAAGAATGGTGTCATAGGTTGAAAAATCAACCGACAGCATGATTAATGCTCCAATTGCAATAGCTATTCCTACCAGGACTATGATGTGGCTTTTTTTCATTGATAAACAATTTAGAATATGACAAAGGTAGGTCAAAAATAAGCTTAAACAGTCCAATTTATCGATTACTATCGAAGGTTAGCGGTTTAATTAATTCAAGGCACTGAAATCATTGAGTTTAATGACATTTTTAGTAAATCTTTAGGAAATAGGCGCTATTCAGTTATTCTTAAGGGTTGTTTTTCAACTAGGCGTTATTGGAAATTTTGTTTATAGGATTTTACTGTAAAATCATTGAGATTACTCATTGCTGGCTTATCTTTGCAAAGTTTTAAATTTCCTTTGCCTCATTCACCTTTTTTACACTGCAAAAGTAATGACTGACCTTTCACTTTTTGACCCGAATAAAGTTAGTAATCCAAAGAATAATATTTTCGGTTTACCATTTAGTGAAGAAGATGCAAAATTAGTTATACTGCCTGTTCCTTGGGAGGTTACGGTTAGCTGTAATGCTGGTACAGCAAGGGCCCCAGAACATATTTTTAAGGCTAGCTTACAAGTTGATATATTTGATCCTGAGTTTAAAGATGCTTGGAAACAGGGGTATTTTATGCGTACGGTAGACAAGAAAGTCTTAATGAAAAGTGATTATTTACGCAAAGAAGCTGAATTATATATCAATTATATCTCCGAAGGTGAAAATGTGCAGGATAACAAATTCATGTGCAAAACCTTAAAGGAAGTTAATGCGGGTAGTATTTTTATGAATGAATGGGTTTTTCAGCAAACCAAAGAGTTATTGGATGCAGGAAAATTGGTCGGTTTATTGGGAGGTGACCATAGTACTCCATTTGGATTTTTAAAGGCTATTGCTGAAAAACATGGAGATTTTGGAATATTACAAATTGATGCGCATTGTGATTTGAGAAAAGCCTACGAAAATTTTAATTATTCGAATGCTTCTATCATGTACAATTCTTTGGAAGAAATTCCTCAATTACAAAAGTTGGTTCAAATAGGAATTCGTGATTACTGTGAGGAAGAATGGGATTATATTGAAAAAAGTAAGCAACGGGTAATTACCTATTTTGATAAGGATATCAAGGAGAGACTATATGAGGGTGAGACTTGGCAAAACCTTGTACTAGAAATGATCGAACACTTGCCTCAAAAAGTTTATATTAGTTTTGATATTGATGGACTCGATCCTAAATTATGTCCTCATACCGATACTCCTGTGCAGGGAGGATTTGAGACCGAACAAGTATTTTACCTGCTTAAAAAACTATTAAATAGCGGACGTCAAATTGTAGGTTTTGATTTAAATGAAGTAGGCTTAAGTTCTAATGAATGGGATGAAAATGTTGGTGCTAGATGTCTTTTTAAATTATGCAATACATTAATAGCTTCCAGTCAGTTGTATGATGCTAAATAATCTATTTACTCTAGATTTTCAATCATTAGGCTTAACTTTTACTATACGCTTCATAGATATCCCTTAACTATGTATACGCTTCAAATAAAAGAAAATAGGCCTCAATTAGAAATCACCTTATTTAGAGCCCTATTAGCTTTAGCTGCATTGGCTTCTCTAGTATTGAAAACCAACTCGAATTATTTAATCAATGTAGTTGCTGCTTTACTTTTATTTTTATTAGCGGTCTCGATTGATTTTTTCCTTGTAAAAAAGGGGATCAAAAAATATCTTTTATTACTGGTTGCTTCGGCTATTATTTTGGTGTCTACTCATTCTCCCATTTACGCATTGATTTTTTTATTAGTAGGGTTATTGGCAAGTAATATTAATCATTCTTCTCAGGTTGATATTTCTACTGAACTTATCCAAGTAAAAAAAGGCATCTTCAGTAAAACCTATTATTGGTACCAATTTTCAAATGTCATATTAAAAGATGAATTGATTACTTTGGATTTTACAAACAATCGATTGATACAATTAATGATTGATGGCAGAGTAGCTCAAATTAATGAAGTTGAATTCAATGATTTCTGTAGCGGAATGCTGAAATCAAATCAATCATTAACTGACCCTTCATAAGGACCGATAAAATTTAAAATTGAGCAACTCCAACAAAATGTCGAAATTTGCTTTTAAACTATTCATTGAATTACAAATTCATTTTAGTAAATAAGATTACAGTTAAAATTTATTATGTCACTACAACAAAGCCCTTTCATTTTATATTCTGATGGTGAGGGAAACATATTTGAGGATACTTCCCTTTATGCAACAGGTAGAAGTGGATGGGATGCATTTGCTGTCCCTTTGGACGAATGGATAGATTTGCCAAATGGAGGTAATTTGTATGAATTACCTGGTAGAAGAGGCATTGGGATTGATGTTGAGACTGGAAATATGCGTTTGTGTGATAAGGGTTGGGCTGTTGCTGCATTTATTCCTCCAGCCCATACTGGCTTGTATATGGCAGCTTATGAAACATCAGAAGAAGCACCCACTTTGCCCTTATTTTGCTATACAGCCGCTGGTTGGTTAAATGACAAATTGTATGTGCCAGCTGTTCGTATTGAACAAGATATTCGACAAGAAACTATTGGTTATGATGAAGCAAAAATAGTTTCTGGTACTTCCAATTTATTAGAAGCTTATCCGCATAATCGTTTGGTAAAGCATTTGATGGAAAATTGTTGCATGACCTATAATTGTCCTGCAGCAAGAAATTTTGCATTAAGTCGCTGGGAATGCCCTGTGCCTTCATCACCTGCCTGTAATGCTAACTGCATTGGTTGCATTAGTTTTCAGCCTGTAGAAGAAACGATTGTAAGTACTCAAGATAGATTAAGCTTTCGGCCTACTCCAGAAGAGATTACAGAATTTACCGTTCCTCATTTACAAACTGCACCCTTCCCGATAATCAGTTTCGGTCAGGGGTGTGAAGGAGAACCATTATTAATGTGGGAAACTATTCGAGATAGCATTATCGAAATCAGAAAACATACTCCGAAAGGAAGTATAAATATCAATACGAACGGAAGTAAACCTGATGCGGTGAAAGCCTTATGTGTAGCTGGATTGAATAGCATGCGGGTAAGCACCAACTCGGCAAGGGAAAACATTTACACACCTTATTATCGTCCCAATAATTATGTGTTTGCAGATTTACTAGAGAGTCTGAAAATCGTAAGAAGTTATGGTGGTTGGACAAGCCTTAATTATTTTGTTTTTCCAGGGATGACTGATAGTATTGAAGAATATGAGGCACTAAGAACTTTGATTAGAGAAACGGATCTCTGTATGATTCAATGGCGCAATTTCAATATTGATCCTGATTGGTATTTGGGTAAAATAGGAGTGACTGATACTGGAGAGTGCATGGGCATTAAACAAATGATGGAATTAATTCAGGAAGAGTTTCCGAATTTGAAATTTGGTTATTTTAATCCATCTATTGAAAGGATAAAAGGGGATTATTCAGCAGACTTCGCTCATTAATAAAATCACCTAATTAACAAAGGCCGCTGAATTTACAGTGGCCTTTGTTAATTTATAAAAGTTTTGATGGATTAAAATTGCTCCAACTTACTAAAGAAAAAATCACCTTCAATGGCTGCATTAGCATCACTATCACTTCCGTGAATGGCATTTTCTCCGATTGATGCTGCGTATAATTTACGAATTGTTCCTTCTTTTGCTTCTGCAGGATTAGTAGCTCCAATTAAAATTCTGAAATCTTCTACTGCGTTGTTTTTTTCAAGAATAGCTGCAGAAATAGGGCCACTACTCATAAACTCAACTAGTTCACCATAAAAAGGTCTTTCTCTGTGGACTGCATAAAATTCACCTGCTTTTTCTGCAGATAAGTGAAGCATTTTCAAGCTTACAATTCTAAAGCCTGCAGCATTTATTTTTTCCAAAATAGCACCGGTGTAACCTTTTTTCGTTGCATCGGGTTTAATCATTGTAAAAGTTCTATTACTCATAGTATTAATTTTGAGGCGCAAAGATAGTAAGTTTTATGGGTGAAAATTGATTTTTTCACCGCTCAGTCAGCTATAATGAGTTCGAAAAATAGATGATTGGTGATATTTTATGAAAAAATAGCTCCCATTTATGTAATCAATGCTTTTGACTAAATTTCAGGTAATCTTGTAGTACGAAGTCCAAACTGACATTTTTTCCATACTTTTGCCCGCTTTATGCTTCAAATCAACGAAATATTTCCTCTTTTAAGGGAACCTAAAAATGTAGTCATTACTACTCATCAAAAGCCTGATGGCGATGCAATGGGTTCTTCACTGGGTTTATTTCATTTTTTAAAGCAACTAGGTCACTCGGTTACGGTAGTTTCACCTACCAATTGGGCAGATTTTTTAGATTGGATGCCTGGAACAAAATTGGTATTGGATTATGAAAGGCAAACAGAACAAGCTGATCAGTTAATTGATAAGGCAGATTGGATTTTTTGCCTTGATTTCAATACATTGAGTAGGACCAAAAGAATGGAGGAAAAATTAGCGAATGCTACTGGAATAAGGGTTTTAATTGATCATCACCAGGAGCCACAGACTGATAAATTTTCCTTTGGTAATAGTAATACCAGCAAGAGTTCCACCTGTGAAATGGTTTATGATTTCATTATGGAATCGGGAAATGAAGCTTGCATTAATGATTCGGTTGCCGATTGTCTTTATGCTGGTGTGATGACTGATACTGGTTCTTTTAGATTTCCGAGTACCACAGCCTCAGTTCACAGAATGGTGGCTACTTTAAAAGATAAAGGTTTACAGCATAGTCATGTTCATGAAGCGTTATTTGACAATTATCTTGAAAATAGGTTTAGATTTATTGGGCATGTATTGCTGAATAGAATGGAAATATTTTATGAATACAATACAGCATTAATAGCTGTAAGCCAGCAAGATCTTATTAAGTACGATATTATTACAGGAGATACGGAGGGATTGGTTAATTATCCTTTGAGTATTAAGGGGATTAAGTTTGCAGCAATTGTAATAGATAGGGGGGAAGAAAGAAAATGTTCATTTAGAAGTAAAGGTAACTTTGATGTAAATACCTTTGCACGTAAATATTTTAACGGCGGTGGTCATTTTAATGCTGCTGGAGGACAAAGTAAAGAACCTTTAGAATCTGTAGTAGCAAAGTTTAAAGAGGCGATGGCCGAGAATAAAGATCAATTAAGCAATTATCAATTTTAAACACATAACCATGAAACACTTTTTTTATTTATTAGCAATAGCATCTCTGTTATTTGCAAGTTGTAGCAAACCCTTCAAAAAAGCAGAAGGTGGCCTGCAATACAAGATTATTTCCAATGAAAAAGGAAAACTATTGAAAAATGGCAATTTCTTTGAAATTCAATTTGATCAAGTTTATAGCGGAGCAGGAAAAGATTCAGTTCTATTTGATTCGAAAACTACTTCTAACCAAATTGTTAGCTTAGATTCAGCTACTATTCCACCAGTTTATTATAAGATTTTTAGCGAATCAAGAAATGGTGATAGTATCATTGTAAAGCAATCAACTGATAGTATAATGAAAAATGGCAATACGCCACCTTTCATTAAAAAAGGTGCATTTATTGTAGCTCATTATAAGATTGTGAATGTTTTTGAAACAAAAGAATTAGCAGATGTTGCTTATCAAAAGCAAATGGAATCATTAAGAACTAGAGATTCAATTAAAGCAATTGATCAAATTAAAGTAGATGATAAAATTATTGCTGAATTTTTGGATAAAAATAAAATTAAAGCAGTAAAAGCTCCTCAAGGTACTTACGTTGAAATCATTACTCCTGGTGCTGGTGATGTGGTGGATACTTCTAAAATTTTAAAAGTGAATTATACTGGAAGAATTTTAGGAACCAATAAGGTTTTTGATTCAAACACCGATTCAGCTTTTGGTCATTTGGAAGTTTTACCAGTAAATATGGGTGCAATTCCTGGTACACCGGGTAGTGTAATCAAAGGTTGGACTGATGGTTTATCATTATTGAAAAAAGGTGGAAAAGCTAAATTGTATATTCCCTCTTCTTTGGCTTACGGTCCTCGTGGTGCTGGTGGTCAAATTCAACCCAATGCCAATTTGTTATTTGATGTAGAAGTAGTGGATGTGATGAGTGCTGCACAAGCAAAAAAAGAAGAAGAAAAGAAAATGGCTCCGCCACCTCCTCCTACTAAAAAATAAAAAATAATCTTTATTATAAAAAAAGCGTTCCGAATTCTCGGAGCGCTTTTTTGTTTATTTTACTTTATAAAATCGTGTAGCTATGCTTTATCAAAAGCTGTAAAAAGTGTGACCACTTCTTTGGCTTCTTTTACATCATGAACTCTTACAATAGAAGCTCCTTGTTGTATGGCAAGGGTATGTAAAACCGTACTTCCATTTAGCGCCTCTGTTACCTCAACATCGAGGGTTTTATAGACCATGCTTTTTCTTGAAAGCCCAGCTAATATAGGTTTATCTAACATTTTAAAAACAGACAATTGTTTTAATAAGATAAAATTCTGTTGAATAGTTTTACCAAAACCAAATCCTGGATCAATGATGATATCTTTTATTCCTGCTTTTTTACATTGCTCAATTTTATCGATGAAAAAATCGAGCACTTCCTTTATCAAATCATCATAAGTCGGATTATTTTGCATAGTCTCAGGAGAGCCTTTCATGTGCATGCAGATATAGGGAACCTTGAGTGAGCTAACACAATGAATCATTTCAGGATCTAGGGAACCCGAGCTAATGTCATTAACTATCGAAGCACCTGCATTGATTGCTGCTAATGCAACTTGACTGTGATAGGTATCGATTGATATAATGGTCTGCGGATAGGTGGTAAGAATGGAATCGATTAAAGGAATTACTCTTTTAATCTCTTCAGAAGCGCTGATTCGATCACTACCCGGTCGTGTACTTTGACCACCTATATCTATTATTGTAGCTCCCTCACTAGTCATTTCACCCACCTGGTCAACTATCTTTTCCAAACCAGCGGGTAAATCTCCCTTGTAAAAGGAATCGGGGGTAGCATTGATAATCCCCATTACCAAAGGTTGCTCAATAGTTAATAATTTTCCTTTACAGTTAAGTGTGAACATCAGATAGAAATGGTATTTTTGACTTGTACAAAATTATACACTTACAGCAAACAATGAACACTCTTCAACAATACGATTCAGCGATTCAAAGCTGCAGGGATATTTTTTTAAAAAAAACCCAGGATTACGGCACTTCTTGGCGAGTGTATAGAACCATTTCAATTGTAGACCAAATTTACATCAAGGCCAAGCGTATCCGCACTATTCAGGAAAAAGGCACTCAAAAAGTGGGCGATGATTTGATTAGTGAATTCAAAGGTATTTTGAATTATAGTATTATTGGCTTAATTCAACTTCAACTTGCTACAGATGAGACAGAAGAGTTACCTGTGCAACAAGTTGAAAATTTGTACAACGACCAGGTGAATAGGGCCAAAAGATTGATGGAAGATAAAAATCATGATTATGGTGAAGCTTGGCGACAAATGAGTCAAGAAAGTTTTGCTGACTTAATCTTGGCTAAACTGCTCCGTATTAAACAGATTTTGAAAAATGATGGTAAAACAATTGCCAGCGAAGGGATTGATGCCAACTTTTTTGATATCATGAATTATTCAGTATTTGCATTGATTCTAATTGACGAAAATATTCATAGCGCATAAGGTGATTTATCATTTTTTTCTATAATTGTATACACTCAAACATTTACCATGAAGATTGCTGTTCATATTTCTAGATTACTAGTTGGATGCTTGTTTATTTTTTCTGGCCTAGTAAAAGCTATCGACCCACTTGGGTTAGGGTATAAGATGCAAGAGTTTTTTGAAGTGTGGGCAAGTGATGGATATTTTCCAGGCCTGATGAATTACTTGCATGTACAGTCATTATGGTTTTCTATCACCATGATTGGTTTTGAAATTTTATTAGGAGTAGCTCTTTTGATTGGTTGGAGAAAAAAAATGGTAACGACTCTCTTACTTTTACTTACGTTATTTTTCACTTTTTTAACTGGTTTTGTTTTATTTACTGGCAAAATTAGAGCCTGCGGCTGTTTTGGAGATTGTATTCCACTTACACCTATTCAAACTTTTACAAAGGATATTATTTTAACACTTTTAATTGTCCTGTTACTTATTTATAACAAGCATATTTCTCCTCTTTTTAAAGATACCCTTTCATTAATTATTCTTTTTTCTGTCATCCTATTAAGTACTCTTTTACAAGGCTATGTATTAAAACATCTTCCCCTAAAAGATTGCCTGCCTTATAAAAAAGGAAATAATATATTAGCATTGCGTAAAATGCCTGAAGGAGCTGTTCCTGATCAGTATGATTATATATTTATCTATGAGAAGGGAGGTATAAAAAAAGAATTTTCTGCCGCCAATTTACCAGATAGCAGTTGGGCGTTTGCTGAAAGAATCCAAAAACTAATTGCAAAGGGAAAAAATAATGTGCCGCTAATAAGTGATTTTACACTAGCTGATTCTACAGGAGTAAATATGACTGAAGAGATTCTTGGTCAAAAAGGTACTTATTATTTATTTTTCCTACAAAATCTTCAAGGGGGAACATCCAAATGGTGGAAGGAATTTAACCTGCTTTATTCAAAAGCTCAAAAGCTAAATCGTCCAGTGTATATTATTACTTCCGATCGAGAAAAAGTTAATACTTTGTTTAACGTGACGAATAACTTTCACATTGAAATTATTACTTGTGATGCTACGGCTATTAAGACTGCGGCTAGAGCAAACCCTACAATTTATAGTATGGTTGGACCAGTCGTTCAAGAAAAATATAGTTGGGCAGATTTAGAAAAAGTAATCCAATAATATATTTATTAGGTATCGTACATTGTCAACTTTTAGTAACTAAATATTGATACCCTTGTTACATAAATTAATTTATTCCCTTCTCGTTCTTTTAGGTGTTGTGGGTTTGGTTTTTATAATGTTTCAGGGATTTGGGGATCCAGCAAGATTGATTGTTGGCCAATCCGGAGATAAAAAAACACTCGATAATATCCGTAAAGATTTGTATTTAGATCAACCTAAATGGAAACAATTCATTTTGTATGTAAATGATGTTTCTCCAATCGGTATCCACTCAAAAGAAGAGATTAAAAATAAAGAATTACTTGGCTTCTTTATTGGCAATGAAACTAAATTTGGTGTAAAGATTCCTTATTTACGTAAAAGCTATCAAACGAAAAAAAATATCGGAGCCTTGTTATTGGAAGCCTTGCCAGGTACTTTATTATTAGCGATTGCCTCCATATTATTTGCAAGTTTAATTGGGATTTTATTGGGGATTTTTGCTGCGGTTAAAAAAGGAAGTTGGCTCGATACTACCGCAGTATTTTCGAGTATCGCAGGTATTTCTGCTCCTTCTTTTTTTATGACTATTTTAATTGCTTATGTTTTTGGTGTGGTGCTTAATCCTTATACTGGTTTACATTTAACGGGAAGTTGGTTTGATATAGATGAAGTGACAGGTGAAAAATACCTTACCCTTAAAAATGCTATTCTCCCTACTATTACATTGGGTTTGCGACCTCTTGCTATCATTACTCAACTTACCCGAAGT
>CANCRO010000045.1 GCA_947380605.1 Chitinophagaceae bacterium | reverse complement strand
TACTTTTTAATTTGTTTTATTCTTGATTATCCAAATCTCCGCTACTTGAGTACCTCGTTCTCCTTCACCATCCACTTTTAGTCCGCAGGTAAAGGTTAATCTTATTTTTCCATCCTTAGTGATTTTTGTAGGAAGTGGATATTCTACTATTGGTTTTTTACCCATTCTTATAAATGGATGAATTTGAACTCCATCTGCCATTAATTGAACGCTAGAGCGAAATCTTCCTGTATAAGAAATTCTGATTTGATAACTTGCTGCTGGATCTAATGAATCATACTCCATTTCAAGTGGAGTTTCATACAAAGTATTTATCTGATTCATCCAAGCGAGTGGTGTAGTTTTTCCTTCAAACCCTTTGGCTACAATTTCATGCACCCAATCAACTCCTGTTAACCCCACTCCAAAACTAACTCTTGGTGATTCAAGGCTACTAGGATCTTCTTGCCATGTTTTTTTAGCAACGATTCTTTTCCATGATTCTGGAGAGCCCATATTATCATAAAACCCACCAGGACCGGGATCTGCGCGGTGCAAAATATTTTCTATAGCTTGATCACGATCCGACTCATTGGTTAATTTTAAAATATTATTTAATTGTTCAATTAACCAGGGAGAATCATTTAATGGAATATCAATGTTGTCAATAAAATTTCCTCTTCCACTTGCAGCATGATGTTTTTCAATTGTAAGCTGAGCACCAAAACTTCTAAATAGAGAATCAGCTAAGGCAATACAACGCTCTCTCAATTCAGGTGAGACGGCTTCTATAGTCGCTTGATTTAAAATACTTTTTGCTTCATTGATTGCATCAATCGTTTGTCCCTTTTTTCTAGAGGCTAATTTGTTTTTGGCTAATCGTTCTAGACTTGTTTCATATACAAGGCGTCGTTGAATGAACGCATCAAAATATGCGCGAATGAGACCACTTTGAAATCGTGGATTGGATAACACTTCAGGAGATGCATTCTTTTCTAATGCTTGCCACTGTTGTAGCGTTTGTTGAACAGAAGAATTATTGACGAATGGACCTCTTAAAGTTTTTTCTAATGCTAGTATTGATTGAGCTATGTCATCTTGATAGGAGTAACCAATAAAATAATTCGCATAATCACGAAGTGTTTTTAAGGCATCAGTTGTTGGATTCCAATCTTGGTCACTCCAAATGAATTTATTTACATCATCATTGGTGCCTTCAGAATAACTGATACTTCCTTGAGCTAATTTGGCATAACGATTATGAATAAATTTTTCATCAGTTGGTCTCGGATTAATACTTTCTCTGCCAAGAGTCATAGCCAATGCAAGATCCAGATTGGGAATTGGGTATTGAGATGAAAAATTATGGGTGATATCTGGATATAACCTTATTGGAATCTTCGGATTAATTTTCGCCTTTACTTGCTCTAATGTTTCCTTAATCCATGGACCATAAACTACTCCTCCAAACCAAGAATATTGTTTGTTGACATGTTGGTAAAACTGTGCATACCATTTTTTGGTTGGTTTAAATGCTTGAGGGGAAACCCAAATTTTTGCATTGGGATGATATTTGATAAGTACTTTAGCTTCTTTTGCTAACCAATCAAATAATTCATCTGGTTCTAAATCTCCTGGATCTCCACCTGGTACAAAGAGCGCATCTAATTTGGGCACTGTTCTAAAAACATTTTCTCTTTCTTCTAACTCCGATTGAATAGATGCAGCAGTAGAATATGTTTTTGCCATATTGGGATACCACATCCACACATCAAGGCCATAAGCCGCACAGATGCGAGATTGTTCTTTGATCATTTCAATTGCTGGCAATTTCATGTTAACGCTGGTAGAATCATCATCTGTTCTAGGAGGCATTATTTCAATACTATTGGCACCAAAAATGGCTAAATCACGAATGTATTGATCATATTGGGCTACCGACCAAGCATCATATGCATTGGTCTTAGGTCGATAGCCTAATTGATGTCCTCGAATAGGATAGGCAGGAGAGGAGGAAACTTGAAAATTTTCTTGAATAAATAATTGTTTCGGAAGAATTTTCATTTCTCTCATTAGTTTTCCAACTCCGTACAAACATCCCCTATCATCCTGTCCAAGTATGATTAGTTGATTCCCCAACCATTTTATTTTATAACCATCCTTTCTAGTTTTTTCAAGTTTGGATAATTCATTTCTATCCGAAATAGAAAGTGATTGAATACTCGCTTCAGTTAAAATGATTACAGTTTGTGCTGCTTTATTGCTAGATATATTTTGATGTATAGGCAGATTGATCTGACTTCTTTTGAAAATTTCTTCTTGGAATACTTGAGCTGCTTTTTTCAACTGATTGGAAGAATTTTCATTTATTTCAATTGAGACAGGGTGTAATTCAGTCCACTGTGAAAATCCCGCTAGTGGTAAAAAAAGGCCTGCTAGAATTGTTGAAAATAGGAATGACTTAATAATCTTTTGAGAAATAATTTTCATTTTATATGCTTTGAGATGGTTTGACATTTTTATTTATTTATTGAATAACTAAGTTTTTCAAGTTATAGAACTTTGAACACTTCGCCAATTTTCCTTTCATTCCACTTCTCTATCATGATTGCCTTTTGACTAACTACTGAATAGATTTTTATATGATCTCTTTTCTAGAAATATGAATGTAATAGGAAAAATGAACATCAGTTTTTATGAGTTTCACTTTAATCAACTACTTAGTTATTCTTTAAGAGTGCTAAAATTTAGCTGATTATATTGATTGAACGATTTTATGGATATAGGGTATGAGCAATTGACATTATCAAAGTATTATGTTATATTTAAAATAATTATAATATATTTTATCAAATTATCTGACGAAATCTCCATGAATCTAAGAAGTAAAATTTATATCGCAGGTCACCGAGGGATGGTTGGATCAGCTATTTGTCGCGCTTTGAAGGCCAGGGGCTATCATCATATTATATTACGTACCTCTAGTGAACTAGATCTTAGAAATCAGCAAGCTGTTGCCGACTTTTTTGCTAATGAAGAACCTGAATATGTTTTTATGGCAGCAGCAACAGTAGGAGGAATCCTTGCTAATAGTACTTACCGAGCCAATTTCATTTATGATAATTTAATGATAGAAACTAATATCATTCATTCTTCTTGGGTGAATAATGTAACCAAGTTGATGTTCTTAGGTAGTTCTTGTATTTATCCAAAATTGGCTCCTCAACCTTTAAAAGAACCCTATTTATTGACAGGTGAATTAGAACCATCGAATGAATCCTATGCTATTGCAAAAATTGCAGGTATTAAATTATGTGAGAGCTATCGAGATCAATATGACTGCAATTTTATCAGTGTTATGCCGACTAATTTATATGGTTACGGTGACAATTACGATTTGAAAACTTCGCACGTCTTACCAGCTTTGATTCGAAAATTTCATGAAGCAAAAATTACTAATCAACCCTTCGTAAAAGTTTGGGGAACTGGAAAGCCCAAGCGAGAATTTTTATTTGCTGATGATCTAGCCAATGCATGTTTGTTTTTAATGAGTAACTATAATGATAAAGAATTAGTGAATGTAGGAACGGGTGTTGATTTGAGTATTGGTGAATTAGCAAATGAAATTTCCTCAATAATAGGATATGAAGGTCAGATTAGTTGGGATAGCAGTAAACCAGATGGTACTCCACGTAAATTATTGGATGTATCCAAATTACGTTCACTTGGCTGGAAGTCTTCTGTGTCTTTGCAGCAAGGAATCAGGTTGGCCTATGCTGACTTTTTGAAATCAGCCTATGCAGAATTATCGGTGGCATAAGCTTACCATGTACAAATAATAAAAAAAGTTCAATGAGTCATCAAAAAGTAGCATTAATTACGGGAATTACAGGACAGGATGGGGCTTATCTCGCAGAACTTTTGTTAGACAAAGGTTATAGGGTACATGGTATCAAGCGTCGCTCATCGCTAATCAATACGGATAGGATTGATCATTTGTATGAAGATCCACATCTTGAAAATGTAAATCTGCGTTTACACTATGGCGATATGACCGATAGCGCCAATTTAATTCGTATCATTCAGGAAACACAACCTGATGAGATTTATAATCTTGCTGCAATGAGCCATGTTCAGGTAAGTTTTGAAATTCCAGAATATACAGCCAACGCAGATGGAACCGGTACACTGAGGATTTTAGAAGCAGTTAGATTATTGGGTTTAATAAAAAAAACAAAGATCTATCAGGCTTCTACCTCTGAGCTATATGGTCAAGCTCAAGAAGTACCTCAATCTGAAACCACCCCTTTTTATCCTAGATCTCCCTATGCGGTTGCAAAATTATATGCTTATTGGATTACGGTAAATTACCGTGAGGCCTATGGTATGTTTGCTTCGAATGGAATTTTATTCAACCATGAATCTCCCTTGAGAGGGGAAACATTCGTAAGCAGAAAGATTACACGTGCTGCAGCAAAAATCGTTTTGGGATTGCAGGATATTTTATACATGGGTAATATTGATGCTCAGAGAGACTGGGGACATGCAAAAGATTATGCAGAGGCGATGTATTTAATTCTTCAACAGGATGTATCGGAAGATTTTGTAATTGCAACAGGGGTAACCACCCGTGTCAGGGAATTTATACGTAAAACTTTTGCTTTTCTAGGAATCGAAATTGAATTTACCGGTTCATTGGAACAAGAAATTGCAACAATAGTTTATGCTGATATTGCTCGGCTAGAGGAGCTAGGGATTGCATTTGGTGAGCATCTTTATTATGGAACTATTGTTATGCGAATTGATCCACGTTATTACCGACCTACCGAAGTAAAATTATTGATTGGCGATCCCACCAAATCTAAAACCAAACTTGGATGGAAACCAAAATACACACTAGATAGGTTAATTGAAGAAATGGCATTAGCTGACTTAAAACTTTTTCAAAAAGATCAGCTTTTGAAAAAAGAAGGTTTCAATGTGTTGAATTATTTTGAGTAATATTTTCTTCTAAACTTCTAATACCTGGGTATCCTAAATTACAAAACCCTCATTTTACAATGAGGGTTTTGAATTATCAGAAGATATTTTATTAATAATCTCTGTTGTAACCGCCGCTTCCGCCGCTTCTGTTACCACCACCGCCGTATCCACCGCCGCTGCTTCTTCCGCCGCCGCCGTATCCACCGCTACCGCCAGATTTTTTGTATCCGCCGCCGCCAGCACCAAAACTACGTTTTTTGAAATCACCTTCCTGACGTGGTTGTGATTCGTTAACGATTAATTTACGACCTTGAACTTCGGTTTCATTTAAACCTGCAATGGCAGCTTTTGCTGCTTCATCGTCTTCCATTTCAACAAAGCCAAATCCTTTGCTGCGGCCGTTCATTTTGTCTTTCAAAATTTTAGCACTTGAAACTGTACCAAATTGAGTGAAAAGATTGCTTAAGTCTTCATCAGTCATTGACCAACTTAGATTTCCTACATAAATGTTCATTGTAAAAACTTTTTAAAATTAAAAAAAAACCTAATGACTTAGTGAGTACAATGAACTGAAAACGGACATCTGAAAAGAGTTCAATCAGCTAACGACGAAATACTAAAACCATTAAAGCATTACAAATGTAACTATTTATTTAAAAAAACAAGGAAATTCAAAAAAAATCATATATGAGCAATTTTAGCTATGAGATCCGCTCATTTTTTCATGAGAAGGCACCTCTACCTAACATAGGGGCATAAAAAATCCGTCCCTTTTTACCAGGACGGATCATATTTCATATTAAATGCAATTATTCTGCTGTTACTTCAAACTCAACTTCGCACTCGTTACCGTTGCCAAAGTCGATCTTTGCTTTGAAAGTACCTAGTTCTTTTACATCATCAATGATGGTGATTCTGCGGCGATCAATTTCATAACCTTTTTGTTCTTTAACTGCACGAGCAATTTGAACTGAAGTTACACTTCCGAAAATTTTGCCAGTGGTACCAGTTTTGGCTCCAACTTTTAATGCACCATTGGTTAAAGTAGCTATCACACTGTTAATCTCAGCTAATAATTTAGCTTCTTTCTTAACTTGTTGCTTTACTTTTTCTTCTCTTTGTTTAAGATTGCTCGGACTAGCTTCGATAGCTAGTTTAGAAGGAATCAAAAAATTACGGCCATAACCATTTTTTACTGTTACCAGTTCATTGGCACTGCCTAGGTTGTTTACGTCTTGTATTAATATTACCTGCATTTGAATTGCATTTTTACCCAATCCTCGATACCCAGTTTTGTTGGGGCGAGACTTTCATCCTACAAAGGAATTAGGGTGGTGAAAAAAAATTATTTCAAAAGATCTGTAACGTAAGGTAAAATCGCCATTTGACGGGCTTTTTTAACTGCTTCGCTTACTTTACGTTGAAACTTCAATGAGTTTCCAGAAAGACGGCGAGGTAATAATTTACCTTGTTCGTTTAAGAATTTTTTTAAGAAATCGGCATCTTTATAATCAATATAATGAATACCCATTTTTTTAAAGCGGCAATATTTTTTTGGACGCTTTTCAGCTTTGATCGCTGTGAGATATTTTATCTCGTTAGGTTTTGCCATGATTTATGCCCCCGCTTTTTCGTTAGGAGAAAATTTTCCGCCACTTCTCTTTTTGTTGTTGTAATCGACGGCGTATTTATCGAGTACAGTATACATGTGACGCATCACTGATTCGTCACGTAAAAGTTGAGTTTTCAACTTTTCATTGAAGCTGGTTGGCGCTTTATACTCCATTACCCAGTAAAGACCAGTGGTCTTCTTGGCAATTGGATAGGCCAGTGATTTTAGTCCCCAGGGATTAGTGTGCACTACTTCGCCTCCGCTTTCTTTAACGATCGCTGCGAACTTGCTCTGAGCGGCTTTAAATTCCTCTTCAGACAGCACAGGGGTAAAAATCACCATCAATTCGTAATTGTTCATTTCCCTGATTTTAGTTTAAAAAATTTGTTTATTCCCGTACACAATTGTTTACGGGGCTGCAAAGGTAAGACTTTTATAGATAATTTGGAAATGGATATTGAATCTATTTTTTACAGTAAAATAATTTATAATATGTATCAATATTTAACCTAAATTGGTTATTCAGCACAGTATAAAATTTCAATAGGCTAGTTAGCTATAAAGCTGGTTATTTTTGGTTTTCCACTACCATCCTAATTTCATCACTGTAGCTTACAAAAGCAGGAGAATAAATAGTTTCAATACTAGATAGGCCATTACTAAAGTTTCCCGGATGTATGACCAATTGTTCATATTCAATGACATAAGTACCTTTTGAAAGCCGGTCAATGAAAAACTGGGTACTGACTTCGCCATTCCTTTGATAGTATCCCCAACCACCTTTTACTTGATACCTATTCTTAGTTTCTAATGGAATTAAACAGGCTGCTCTTTGGTCTTTTAATTGGAGATATGCAATATCTCGGTTGGCTTGAATTTGTATACGTACCTTTATTTTATCCCCTACTTGAAGGGTGCTAAATTCCTTAATGGGTAATAAATTAATCCCTTTGTCAGATTTTTTTTCGACAAACAATTGTTTGGTTAATTTCAATGGACTTCCATTATTCTTTGTTTTATCCAAGTCATCGAAATATTGCCAATAAACTGCTCCCCACGCTTGAGAATGATCAAATTTTGTTTCCCCTGGTTTAACAGTAATGGAAATATTACCCATGGAAGGATTTACTTTTTCTGATTCAATACTATATTTAAAATAACCTATTTGATTTTCTGCTAACATTTTATTTGCTTCAGTAGGGTCGGCTATAGGTTGAGATTTTACATTGAGTCCACCTATTTTTTTTCCACCGAGCGAAATGGTTATTTCTTTATTATGAGCGGCTAATAAATTATTAGGCATTTCTTTTTGATTGCCTAAGAGTAAAGCATAACAAGCAGCTGAAGTGGCCTTCGTTGTATTCCAATGATGGATTTGTTTTTGTTGTAGCAACCAAAGTTTTAATTCATTCATCGTTTCCACATCTTGATCCATTGTAGAAAATGCTGCTATCATGATCGACTGACTTTCAACAGGTGACCAGTTCAATGAGTAGCCGCTCGTATTTAATTCTTTCCAGTAGCTGCCTAATTCTTTACTGTTAGTAGCACTTTGCTTTAGCGATTGAATAATCGATTTAGCAGTGGCTTGTTCATTGGATCTATTCAATATTATTGCAGTCATCGCTTGACTATTTTTAGCCAAAACTGGCCAATATTTTTTGGCTTGCTCAAGGAAATAATGATGCGCTTTTTTAAATGAATCAACGAAAGCGTAGTCTTGATAAAAACTGCGGAGGTACAAGTAATGTATAGTAGCCTCCTCCAGATTATTTTTTGCAATCAGTACTTTATTTTTCGCTATCCTATTATATTTTTCAAATATTTTTTTATCAAGGTAAGGGATGGCTTTGTCTACTATTCTTTTAATATTTTGTTTCTCAAAGTTTTCTATTGCATTCAATTTACTAAGCTGTCCAATTCCAGTAATGATATATTGGGTCAAATCCCTGTCTTCAGGTCCGCCCTTAAACCAACTAAAAGCTCCATTAGGTCTTTGCAATGCTATAAGTTGTTCAATTGAATTTTCTATTTCGTTGAATATTTTTGTGCTATCAAAAAGAGCGGCAATTTTTTTCTTTTGAGTACTTTCTTCTATCGCATCCATTACCCAAGGTGTTTCTTGAACTATTGCTACTCTTAAAGATTGATTGTTTTGAAGATTTGAAACTAATTCACTTTTCGTTTTGTTATCTTGATTAACTAGATTCTCAGTTTGCCATTTAGAAAATGTTTCTTTTAATGAAGGTTCCCTTCGATTGATATGCATAGCCAATACATTGGCATAGTACTGATTAAAAATTTGCTCTGTACTTTCAAAAATTGGATCCATTAAATAAGGTAAAGCTTGAAGTACATACCAGCTTCGATTATCAGCATATTCAACAGTTATTCCTTGATTTTTAATAGCGGTGTTTTGTTCACTCTGCAGTAATTTTTTAAATGTAAATTTCGTTTCTTCTGACTTATTACTATTGAATGGTAAGGACTCAGTAATTAAAATTCGGTTCGTTACTATTGGAATCGTGGACTCTTTGCTATCGGAAAAAATGGGGGCTACATTTCCTTTTGTTTTCGAGCTGTTTTTATCGGCGGAATGTAAAGAATCGGTTGAGTCTTTTTTGCTTATTGGCGCTTTATCAAATTTAGATGGAAGGGTAGTTGCAGTAAGGATGTATTTCAGCGCTGAATTAAAATTATAAGGAATTTCAATAGGAAATTTTAGTTCTAAAATTTGACCTGCAGCAACAGTGAAATACTGAGTAGGAAATACATTTTTAAACCATCCGTCTACCGATTGATTGCTAACGGCATTGAGTAACGACAATTGAGTGGTTCCAGTTAATTCGTGGTCACTTTGATTAATAATTTTTGCATTCAATTCAATTCGATCACCTTCACGCAAAAATTGAGGAGTTTGAATCTGAATCTGTAAAGGTTTTGCGGCAAGTATATTTTTATTTTTTTTTCCTGAATAATGAATCGATATTTTCTTAACGGCAGATTGAGTATTTTCTTTTGTTTTGAGTGTAGGAAGTTTTTTCCAAAGACGAGAATCCTCGATGGTTGAATGGGCTTCAATGGATGGAGTAATTGAAGCGGCTATTAAAACTAGTAAGCATATTTTTTTCAAAAACATAGTAGATGCTATTTACTTACAAGATACCATTTGTTGAAAGCAAATGATCGGTTTGTTATTTTCTAGTGATATGATTTTTTATGAGCGGTTTAAAAATTTATCTTTTGGGTAAAATTAGCTCAATGACTTTCTTTGAATCAAACAACCCCCGGCAGTAACCGAGGGTTGTTTGATTCAATAACTATAAAAAGATTATTTTTTTAATGCTTCAGCCATTGTTTTACCAATATCTGCTGGACTTGCTGCAACATGGATTCCACAAGCTGTCATAATTTTCATTTTAGCAGCAGCAGTATCATCTTCGCCTCCAACAATGGCACCCGCATGTCCCATTCTACGACCTGGAGGGGCTGTTTGACCAGCGATAAAACCAACAACAGGTTTTTTATTGCCCGTTGATTTAATATAGTTGGCTGCTTCAGCTTCCATACCACCACCAATTTCACCAATCATTACAATCGCATCTGTTTCAGGATCATTCATGAATAATTCAACTGCTTCTTTAGTGGTAGTTCCAATAATTGGATCACCGCCAATGCCAATTGCTGTAGAGATACCTAAACCTGCTTTGGCTACTTGGTCTGCTGCTTCATAAGTTAGGGTTCCGCTTTTAGACACGATACCAATTCTTCCTTTCACAAAAATAAACCCAGGCATGATACCAACTTTACATTCGCCAGCGGTAATGATTCCTGGACAATTTGGACCTATTAAACGGGTAGTCTTTCCTAACAAATAATTTTTCACTTTCACCATATCTTGAACAGGAATTCCTTCAGTAATACAAACTACCAATGCAATGCCAGCCTCTGCAGCTTCCATAATTGCATCTGCAGCAAATGCCGGTGGTACAAAAATAATACTTACATCTGCACCAGTTGATTGAACTGCATCTGCAACGGTATTAAAAACAGGTTTTTCCAAATGGGTACTACCACCTTTTCCAGGAGTAACACCACCAACAAGGTTGGTACCATATTCGATCATTTGAGTAGCATGGAAAGTACCTTCTGTACCGGTAAATCCCTGTACAATAATTTTGGAGTTTTTATTAACTAAAACTGACATTGTCTAATGATTTGGAATTAAGATTTGCGCAAAGATAGGGTATTGCTAAAAAGTGATTTAGCTAATTTGTTAATTTGTCACCGTTTTTTAAAATTTCATCCATATCACGATCATCGGCTATAATTCCTTTGGCCTCCAACATACGCATATCCTTAGCATCTTGAAGGAATTTGGAAGCGAAGATGAATTCATTCAGTCGCTCATTTTTTGAAAAGATAATTTCTTCATTGTTGCCTGTCCACTCTTTCTTTCCTTGGTACATATACAATATATTCTCTCCAATTTCCATCACGCTGTTCATATCATGTGTATTGATAACCGTGGTTATATTGAATTCTTTCGTAATATCATAAATAAGTTTATCGATCACTAAACTAGTCTGAGGGTCTAAGCCAGAATTAGGTTCATCGCAGAATAAATATTTAGGATTTAAAACAATTGCCCTGGCAATACCGACTCTTTTTTTCATTCCACCACTTAATTCAGAAGGGAATTTATTATTAGCATCTACTAAATTTACTCGAGCAAGAACTTCATTAACCCTTATTTTTCTCTCTCCTATAGTCATTTTAGAAAACATCTCGAGTGGAAACATTACATTCTGCTCAACAGTCAAACTGTCAAATAAAGCAGACCCTTGAAACAACATGCCTATTTGTTGTCGAAGTTCCTTTCTACTTTGGTTATTCATTTCTGTAAAACTTACACCATCATAGAAAATTTCACCCCTATCTGGTTCAAATAAACCTACCAAACATTTTTGCAAAACAGTTTTTCCACTTCCGCTTGTTCCAATAATTAAATTGCATTGACCCGTCTGCATCACATGACTAACATCAGTGAGTACTTTATTTTCTCCAAACTGTTTACCAATATTTATAAATTCAATCATATAATTGTACGCTTAGTGGGTGAGTAATAACTGTGTTAAAACATAGTCGGCAAATAATAGCATGATACAGCTTACGACTACGCTTTTAGTACTACTTCTTCCTATTTCTAGCGCTCCTCCTTTTACATAGTATCCATAATAAGATGGAATACTAGTAATGATAAAAGCGAAAGTGTATGATTTGATTAATGCAAAAGTTACATTGTAGGGAATGAATTTAGTTAGCAAGCCTCTGTCAAATGCATCAGCTGAAATAATGCCAGATGCAACACCAGCAAGTCGGCCACCCCAAATACCTAATACCATTGAAATGATTACTAGCAAAGGGATCGTGAGCATCGCTGCAGCAATCTTGGGTAATATTAAATAAGCCTTGGTATTGATACCCATTATTTCTAAAGCATCAATTTGTTCACTTACTCTCATGTTTCCCAATTCACTGGCAATTTTACTGCCGATTACGCCTGCTAATACAATACAAACTAGGGTGGGAGAAAATTCAAGAATTACTGTATCTCTAACTATTAGGGCAATTGTTTCGGTTGGAATAAGAGGACTTACTAATTGGTAAGAAGTTTGCACCGCACTTACCGCTCCAATAAATACAGAGATGATGGAAACAATTCCCAATGACCCAATGCCTATGTCCACACATTGACGCATGAATTCTTTCCAATACATTTTAGTATTCTCAGGCTTGGTAAACATTCCCTTCAGCATGATCAGATATCGGCCGAAGTGTGTGAAAAATTCCATTTTACAAATTTATTGAAATAAGAGAGTTGTTAGGTTGTTTATTTTTTAACCATTCACTAGGTTGTTTTTTGAATAGGTAGCCCAATTATTTTCTGTCAGAAATTAATAATTCTTTTAGGTGTTGGTAAATGAGTTGTGGCATCGTAGTGCAATTTAAAAAAACGGGATGATTATTATAATGCACAGAGAGTTCGTTTCCCAGTTGCTTGATTTTGGGCTCTGTTGAAAGGGGGTCATCTCCTGCGGCCACTTTCAAATCTCTTAGCCTTTGTCCTTCCGATTTGATCCGACGAATAACTTGTGATCGCTCTTCTTGTTGATATTGCTTAATTACTTCATTATTTAAATGGGCTTTTACCAACTCTACAAAAACTTGATTTTCTTTAAAAAACTGGGGTAGATAATTATTTTTATTTCCTTCGTAGGACTGCTGATCAAAATCAATCGATCTAATCTTAAACTGAACATCATCGAAATCAGGCGTGATATCAAAAATAAAATTATAGCTGCGCATATCTCCTAATAATCGAATGAAACATCGCTCATTAAATTTTACAAATTCTTTTGCTATTCGAATAGGATTAAATTCGGGCCGATGTAAATATTGCGAAATAAACATATCGCCTGGAACACCTGAAATATGCTCTTCCACAATCGTATTACCATCAACTAAATAATTCAAAAAATTAGGAGATAATAAATGTTCTAATTCCATTCCAAAGATGCGAGAAGAATCGGCCACTTTAATATAGAAATAGTCATATACTTCATTGTAATTATTAACTATTTTAATTCTGAATGGTTTTGAATTACCAAAAAGGCAATAATCTATTCTTTCAATATAAAGATGTTCTTCTGCTTGCGTATGTCCGCTAGATTTTAGAATGGAATAAGTTCTTTTAAGTGATGCGTGTATTTCATCCGTTAGCGTGGGATTGTAATAAACAGATTCCCACAGAGTGTCCTTGCCTGAATGGTCTACCACTGGCACACTAAAATTATAATGTTTAAGCGTGTCATAGGAAATAGGCAAGGTGAATTCTCTTCCATAGCGTTTCAGATATTTTCTGAAAGTTTTGCTGATAGGAAAAGATATTTTCTTTTTGCTTACCTGATCATTATGGTCCATGGGCTGGTTAAACATTTTTTTTGCTACTTTAACAACTAGAATTTACAATTGGTGTGATTTCTTTTTAAATTTCTTCCACCATTTGCTCGCTTTGATTACAGATTTTGTGTCTGTTGTATTTTTCATTTGGGCATCCACCACTGCTATCAATACCATATTAAAAATAGACCTGATTGAACTGCCTAATTGCAAAACGTGAACGGGTTTTTTAAGTCCCAGTAATATAGGTCCAATGGAATCTGCACCGCCTACTTCCTGCAATAAGTTATAGGCAATATTGCCAGCCGCTAGATTAGGGAAGATGAGCGTATTCACTTCTCCATTGAGTAATTCTGTAAATGGATAACTTTCTTTTAGAATTTCTTTATTGAAAGCGAGAATACCTTGCACTTCACCGTCACAAATTAAAGAAGGGTCTTTTGCTTTCACCAGCTCTCTTGCTTTTCGAACTAGATTTGCTTCGGGTGAGTCACTGCTTCCAAAGTTGGAGTAGGAGAGCATCGCAATTCGAGGTACAATGTTGAATTGTTTTACCTCCTTTGCTGTGAGCAAAGTGATTTCTGCTAATTCTTCTGCAGTGGGATTAATATTGATGGTGGTATCGGCTAAAAATAATGGTCCTCTTTTAGTTAAGAGGATATACATCCCCGCTATTTTTTTTACTCCTTCTTCTGTGCCGATGGATTGTATCGCTGGACGAATGGTATCGGGGTAATTTCTAGTTAATCCACTAATCATACAATCTGCCTCACCACTTTCTACTAACATACAACCAAAGTAGTTTCGATATTTCATTAGCTTATTGGCTTCATACCAGTTAACGCCTTTTCGCTGTCGCCTTGCATAAAAGGAATCGGCAAATTGTTTTCTTAATGCCTCCGTTTCATCCGACTTGGGATCAAGTATCGGCATATCATGAATATCAATACTATTCGCTTCGGCTAGTTTTTTTATTTTATTTTCATCTCCTAACAAGATTGGATAACCCACTCCTTCATCCATTACCATTTGTGCTACTTTTAGCACTTTGATATTTTCTGCATCTGCAAATACGACTCTCTTTGGATCCTTCCTCGCTTTATTACCAATGACTCTGCTCAATTGATTGTCTAATCCTAATCTTTTATTTAATTCTAGTTTATAAGCCTCCCAATCTTTAATCGGATATTTGGCAACCCCACTTTCCATGGCTGCTTTTGCAACTGCTGGAGCAACGGTAGCGAGTAAACGCGGATCCAGCGCCTTGGGTATTATGTAATCAGGTCCAAAGGAAATAGTCTTTTCGTTATAGGCAAGGTTAACAATATCTGGAACGGTTTCTTTGGTAAGATCTGCTAATGCCTTTACTGCAGCTAATTTCATCGCTTCATTAATAGTAGTCGCTCTAACGTCTAGCGCGCCTCTAAAGATGTATGGAAATCCCAGTACATTATTTACTTGATTCGGATAATCACTTCTGCCGGTAGCCATAATGATATCTTCCCTTGCTGCAAGGGCATCGTTATAGGAAATCTCAGGATCAGGGTTGGCTAACGCAAAAACAATTGGCTTTTTGGCCATGCTCTTGACCATTTCAGTCGTTACTACATTACCTGCACTCAGTCCAATAAAAACATCAGCCTCTTTTAATGCCTTGGCTAAATCGTAGTCTTTGAATTTAGCCGATACACAAAATTTCTTTTTTTGATCATCTAAATCTTCTCGGCCTTCATGCAAAATACCCTCTTTATCAAAAACTATAAAGTTGCTATGATTTGCACCTAAGGATTCATATAATTTCATGCAAGCTATAGAGGCTGCACCTGCTCCATTTACTACGATTTTTACGTTTTGAATTTTCTTTTTTTGAATTTCTAAAGCATTCAGTAACCCAGCTGCAGATATAATCGCAGTTCCATGCTGGTCATCATGCATGATCGGTATTTTTAACTGATCTCTTAATTGTTGTTCAATATAAAAACATTCAGGCGCTTTAATATCTTCTAAATTGATTCCACCAAATGTGGGCTCCAGTGCCTTTACAATTTGAACAAATTTTTCAGGATCAGTTTCGTTGATTTCAATATCAAAAACATCAATGTCTGCAAATATTTTAAATAGTACCGCCTTTCCTTCCATAACAGGTTTACCCGCTTCAGGACCAATATTTCCGAGTCCTAATACAGCGGTACCATTACTAATAACGCCTACTAAATTTCCTTTGCTAGTGTATTTGTAAACATCCTCAGGATTCGCAGCAATTTCTAGGCAGGGTACAGCAACCCCAGGAGAATAAGCAAGGGAAAGATCTCTTTGAGTTTTAGATTCCTTGGTAGGAATTACCTCTATCTTTCCAGGCCTTCCTTTTGCATGGTATTCTAATGCTTGTTCTTTGCTTAATTCTTTTGACATGATTTATTTTTTACGCTCTTCATCTTAGCAGAAGTTGAGCGTTCGTATAAATTATTCTGCATTGGTAGCCCCTAGTAAAGCCATCATTCCCATTCCTATTTCAATAGCATCTTCATCAATATTAAATTTAGGCGTGTGAACGCCAGCAGTAATGCCTTTTGCAATATTGGCAGTTCCCAGTCTGAAAAAACAACCCGGTATTTTATGAGAGTAAAAAGCAAAATCTTCAGCACCCATTCTTAGCTCGGTTTCTTCCACATTTTCTTTACCAACAAAGGTTTCTGCTGTTTTTGTTGCTGCTACAGTTAATGCTTCATTATTTAAAACAGACGGATATCCGATATCAATTTTGAGATCAATTTCAGCACCCATACTTTCTACCATTTGAGTGGCCATCGTTTTGATTAACTCATGCGCCTTATATCGCCACTCTTCATTCATTGCTCTGAAAGTGCCCATTAGCTTAACCTCCGAAGGAATCACATTAGTAGTGTTTCCGCCATGAATAGAAGTAATACTTAGTACGGATGGATTAAAGGGACTATTATTTCTACTGATGAGTTGTTGCAAACTGACAATTAAATTTGAAGCAATCAAAATCGTATCCGCTGTCAAATGTGGAGAAGCGGCATGACCACCTTTTCCTTTGATGGTGATATATATTTCATCTGCACTAGCCATTACCATGCCACTACGAAAACTTAATTTTCCTTTTTCTAGTGTAGTATGAACATGCATACCAAAAATATTTTTAGGAGCCGGATTTTCAAGCACTCCTTCTTTAATAAGTATACTAGCTCCACCTGGATTTTTTTCTTCTCCTGGTTGAAAAATTAATTTAACGGTTCCTTCCCATTCATTTTTTAATTCGCTTAATATTTTTGCTGCCCCTAGTAAACAGCTAGTGTGCACATCATGCCCACAAGCATGCATCACTCCTGGATTAGTTGACTTGTAAGGGATGTCATTTTCTTCTGTAATGGGAAGTGCATCCATATCGGCCCTTAGTGCAACGACTCTCTTTTCTGGATTCTTTCCTTTCAATAATCCGATTACCCCAGTAGTCGCTTTTATTTCAAAAGGAATATTTAAAGCGGTTAATTGCTGTTGAATGAATTTGGAGGTTTCAAATTCTTGATAACTTAATTCAGGATTAGCATGCAGCTGATGGCGAATCGAAATAATTTCCGCTGCATATTTTTTTGCAAGATTTTTTATCTGTTGTTGTATGGATTCACTCACGATATTTAATTTAATAGTAGAAGTAAGGTTCATGAATTAAATAAATAGTTTAGCACTTATTCATTTAATATTATTTTATAAAAATTCTTTCTCTTTATTTTTCTCAGTTTTAATTTCAATTATTTCGGACAATAAATAAATTTCAGTAGAAACTAATTTATTTTGGTTGATTTCTTTTATGTATTCTTCTGCTTCATTTTTTTCAAGAAAATTTCCCAGCTTTACCTTGATGTGTGGCGGCTGAAAAGTCATGTATATTTTTTGTTCCGGAAACAGTTGTAATAATTTTGATCGTAGACTCATTGCTTCTAAACGATCGGTTGTATTTAATACCATTAATCGATAGCCCTTTGCAAATTTTGGACCGTTGGCAATGGCTTCATTGATTTCTGCCTCTTTTTTTGTAAGTAGCTCCAAACGAGTATCCATAATAATGGTAAGATTGCCATTCACTAGCGTAGTGTCTTTTATTAAACTGCTTTGAGCATTTATTTTAACCGAAGAAATAATCAACGCTAAAATAAAAAACATCCTTTTCATCATTGTATTTTTTATAGGCTTACTAATTACCTGCCTTCGAATTCCTGATTAAATGAATAAGCTTACTATCTCTTGTGGTGATTCAATTTACAAAAACTATTCGATTTATTTTTGTTCCCCAGCTTCTTGGATGATTGTAATACTGCTGCTACATCCTAATCTGTTGGCACCCGCTTCGATTAACTGCTTTGCAAAAACAAAGTTTTTAATACCACCGCTAGCCTTGATTAGTACATTGTCTGCAAGGTGTTTTCTCATTAATTTTACCGCCTCTAAGCTAGCTCCTTTTTCAGCATATCCTGTAGAAGTCTTCATGAAATCAACTCCTGCAGCTCCATATAAATCGCAGCATTTGATGATCTCCTCATCCGTAAGAATGCCTGATTCGATGATGACTTTAATTACCTTGTTTTTATTTTTTATGATAGGTAGAATAGTATTAATCTCATTGGCTAAAAATTGCCAATCATTATTTTTTATGGCACTAATATTAATTACTACATCTAGCTCATCTGCACCATCAATAATAGCTAAAATTACTTCTGCCACCTTGGCTTCAATCGCTGAATAACCAAATGGAAAACCTATGACCGTTGCAACTTTTGTGGAAGAACCGCTTAGAATTTCTTTCGCTTTTTTAACAAATAACGGTGGAACGCAAACTGCAGCAAATTGATATTGTGCTGCTTCTTCACAAAGTTTTTCGACATCTTTAACCGTAGTAGTCGGCTTCAAAACGGTATGGTCGATATATTCCGCAATATTCATAGTGACAGTATTGATGCACAAATTTACAGTTTAGCTACCGTAAAATGGCATTTGTTATTAGTAAAACTATTGATATAAGGGGCCTACTCATTTGCTTTTAACGGAAGGATAACAAAAATGCCGGAAATTAATTCCGGCATTTTTAAGATAGTAGTGGATTAGTTAAGCATCTTTTCCATGACAATTTTTAAATTTTTTGCCACTACCGCAAGGGCAGGCATCATTTCTACCCGTTTTCGGTTCTACTCGAATAGGTTCTTGTTTGATGGCGGGAGATGGATCATTGTATTCATTTTCATTGGATAAACGCTCGGCTCCACCAGCAACTACTCCGCCGAAATCTTCCTTGCGTTGCCTCATTTTACTCATATCCGTTTTCTTTTCTCGACCCTCTTTTATTTTTCCAGTAGGGTCATCTTCCATAGGGATAGCGCAATGGCAAAGGAAGCTTACAATATCTTTATTTACTTGGTCATCCATTTGTTTGAATGCACCAAAGGCTTCAATTTTATAAATAACTAAAGGATCTTTTTGCTCATAACCTGCAGTTTGAACACTGTGACGCAAATCATCCATGGCCCTCAAATGCTCTTTCCATGCATCATCAATTAGCGCTAAGGTGATACTGCGTTCTAGGGCATTGGGTAGTTCTGCACCATTGCTAGAAAGTGTTTTATCTAAATTAGCCAGTGCTTGAATTACTTTTCGTCCATCTGAAAAAGGTACGGCTACATTTTCAATATGATTGCCTTGTTCTTTACGAATATTTTTAATGATAGGCAAAGTCTGATCTGCTAATGCAATGACCTTGCGATTATAATTTGCTTTCGCTTCATCATACAACTTTTCAGCTGTTACATTTACTGCACCTTTTTCAAGTTCTTCGGAAGTAATCGCAGTGTCTATTCCAAAATTCATGATTGCCGAAAGTTTAAAACCTTCATGGTCATTCGTTTCTTTAAAGGAATTGACCAATCCATCTGCTACGGAGTAAAACGCATTGTCAAGATCTAATGCAAGCCTTTCTCCAAACAGGGCATGGTTTCTTTTGTTGTAGACAACATTACGTTGCTTATTCATTACATCATCATATTCCAACAAACGTTTGCGTATTCCAAAGTTATTTTCTTCTACTTTTTTCTGCGCTCTTTCAATTGATTTAGAGATCATGCTATGTTGAATCACCTCACCTTCTTTATAGCCCATTCTATCCATCAATGAAGCAATACGCTCACTGCCAAACATACGCATCAAGTCATCTTCAAGACTAACAAAAAACTGGGTGCTTCCTGGATCACCTTGTCTTCCGGCACGTCCACGTAATTGTCTATCTACTCTTCTACTTTCATGTCTTTCTGTACCTACAATGGCTAAACCTCCCGCTTCTTTTACACCAGGTCCTAGTTTAATATCGGTACCTCTACCTGCCATATTAGTGGCGATGGTAACAGCACCTGCAAAACCAGCTTCTGCAACTACTTGAGCTTCCTTAGCATGTTGTTTCGCATTCAATACATTGTGCGGAATATTCTTTTGCTTCAGCATTCTGCTTAGTAATTCACTGATCTCTACTGAAGTGGTACCCACCAGCGAAGGCCTACCGGCAAGGCGTAAACGCTCAATTTCTTCTATGACCGCTTTATATTTTTCGCGCTTGGTTTTGTAAACCAGATCTTGCTCATCCTTACGAATGGCAACTAAATTAGTTGGAATCGTTACTACATCTAATTTATAAATGTCCCATAATTCAGCCGCTTCAGTTTCGGCAGTACCTGTCATACCACAAAGCTTGTGGTACATACGGAAATAGTTTTGCAAGGTTACCGTAGCATAGGTCTGCGTGCTGGCTTCGATTTTTACATTTTCTTTCGCTTCAATCGCTTGGTGCAAACCATCTGAATACCTTCTTCCATCTAGTATACGACCCGTTTGTTCATCAACAATTTTTACCGACTGATCCATTACCACATATTCCGTATCCTTATCAAATAAGGTATAGGCTTTCAGTAATTGTTGAACCGTATGAATGCGATCAGCTTTTAAAGAATACTCATTTAAAAGAGCCTCTTTACTTTGTAATTTTTCTTCACCAGTTACTGTACTTTTTTCGATAGCGGACAGTTTAGTAGCAATATCTGGAAGGATAAAAAATTCAGCATCTTCTCCCGATTGGGTAATTAAGTTGATCCCCTTATCGGTAAGATCTACTTGGTTATTTTTTTCATCAATATGGAAAAATAATTCAGCATCTACTTTCGGCATTTCTTTTTGCTGGTCCGCCAAATAGTAGTTTTCTGTTTTTTGCAATTTCACCCTAATACCTGGCTCACTCAAGAACTTAATTAACGCACTATTTTTGGGCAAACCGCGATGGGCTATCATTAATGAAAGGCCACCATCTTTTGGATCATCATTGCCTTCAGCAATTTTTTTCTTAGCATCAATAAGATATTGATTGATTGTTTTTTTCTGCGCGTCTACTAATTTTTCAATCCTTGGTTTTAAATCAAAAAACTGTTGGGTATTATCACTGTGTCCAACAGGACCACTAATAATCAAAGGAGTTCTGGCGTCATCAATCAATACACTATCTACTTCATCCACCATAGCGAAATGATGTTTGCGTTGTACCATTTCGTCCGGACTATGCACCATATTATCTCTCAAGTAATCAAAACCAAATTCGTTGTTGGTACCATAAGTGATATCAGCATTATAAGCACTTCGGCGAGCATCACTATTCGGTTCGTGCTTATCAATACAATCTACAGTCAATCCTAAAAATTCGAAGATAGGTCCATTCCATTCGCTATCCCTTCTCGCTAGGTAATCATTTACAGTCACTATGTGAACTCCTTCTCCTGCTAACGCATTTAAGTATGCGGGTAAAGTACTCACCAATGTTTTTCCTTCACCGGTAGCCATCTCTGCAATTTTTCCAGAATGCAATACGGCTCCACCAATTAGCTGTACATCGTAGTGAACCATATTCCATGAAACTTCTCCACCAGCTGCTTTCCAAGTGTTTGAAAAAAATGATTGATCGCCTTTAATGGTGATATGGTCTTTCTTTACCGCTAGTTTTTTATCTAGTTCAGTAGCGGTGCTTTGAATACTTGCATTTTCTTTAAATCTTCTGGAAGTTTCTTTTACAGCAGCAAAAGCTTCGGGTAAAATTTCTTGAAGAATTACTTCTATCTGTTGGTCCCTATCTTTTTTGAGTACGTCTATTTCTTGATAGATGACATCTTTTTCATTGATGTTAGTTACTGGTAAATTCTCAGCCAATTCTTTTTTGGAATTGATTTGTTCATCAATGGCACTCAATTGCGCCTGAATACGTTGTTTAAATTCAGCAGTCTTTGCCCTTAACGCATCATTACTGAGTGATTGAAACTGAGTAAAAAAATGGTTGATTTTAGCAACCTGGGGCGTAATCTTTTTTACATCCTTTTCACTTTTGTTGCCACCAAATATTTTCGATAAAACGCCTATCATATAATTCCTGGTTATTAGGTATTGTTTATTATAA